>JBFHXM010000029.1:0-11489 GCA_041598975.1 Candidatus Woesearchaeota archaeon
ATACAATCTTCTCTTAAATTTTCTGTTGTTAAGGTTACATATTTTTCAAAATATTTATGGATGCTATGTTTTCCTTTTAATTTTTCAATAGCATTAATTAAAACTCCTGTTGCCATTTGATTTTGAAAAGAAGCCTCTAATTCTCTGATGTGGTAATCAACTAATTTCATAATATCTTCTATTGGTTTTTATTTATAAATATTTGGATTTTCATTACTTGTTAGTTGTTATTTTGGAGAAACTTTTATTAATAGTTTTTAATTTGCTATGTTATGAATAACTTGGACATATTGCATTTGGATGGAGTTTATAGTTCTGATGTTCGTTCTTTTCCTCCTGCTGAAAAATTTGATCATGTTGCTTCTTTTGAAATTACACAAGGATGCAGACATAATGGTTGCACTTATTGTGATTTGTATGATGGTAAAAGATTTAGGGAATTGTCTTTAAAGGAATATAGAAGACATGTTTTGGATGTGTTTTCTCGAATGGAACAAGGTTTTGGAGAAAGAACAGTTAAGGGTTTGGAGCGTATTTTTATTGGTAGTGGGAATGCTTTGAGTGTTGATACTGAAAAACTGGTTCAGGCAATGAAATTTGCAGTTAAAGTTTATAGGAAAAAAACTGGCAAAGCATATCCTAGAAGAATTGCTATGTTTGGACATACTCAAGATATTTTGAATAAATCTAAAGATGATTTAAAATCTTTGAGTTGTATTGGTATATGTGGCGAGGATTGTCCTAGAGGAGAATTTGGAGGCAAAGTTGGTTTGAATTTAGTATATTGGGGAATTGAAAGTGGTTCTAATGATGTTTTGAGATATGTTAATAAAAATCATACTTTTGATGAAGTTGTAGAAGCAAGTAGAAGGCTTTATAATGCAGATTTTGCAGGAATTAAAACTTCAGTTATGATAATGCCTGGACTTGGGGGGAAAAAATTTGAGAAATCTCATACTGAAGAAACTATTAAATTATTAAGAGAAATGCCCAAACCTGAATTTATTACTTTTATGGGAGTTAATCCTGCCCCTAATACAGTATATGCTAGAAGAATGCAAGAAGAAATTAGGAATGGGACTAATAGGCCGTTAACAAATAAAGAATTGAGAAAACAAGTTATAGCTATTATTGAGGGTTTGAGGTATGGTACAAAAGTAGGTTGTTTTGATTGTGATATTGATGGTGTTGGTCATAATCCTATGCCTTTTGGCTCTTTTGATTTAAGTGGGTTTCGTGCTTCTGAAGATCTTTTGAGAAGTTTAAGGTTCAGAAATTTTTGGAGATCTCTTTTATTTCAATAATCTTTTCTAAAGAATAACATTTAAAAAGGGATTCGTGTTTCTTATATATACTATTAACTTTAAATTTTGCGTGCATTGGCATGTGAAATGGTTAAAAATAAACTAAAGTTAAAAATGAGGGAAGTATCGTTACTTCTCCAAATTTTCATAAAATACAGTAAAAATGAAAACTAGTGTAGGATACAATATAGATTGGAAACCGGAAAAAACTTGCGAAGACAAGAATTGTCCTTTCCATGGAGAAATTGCACTTAGAGGAGGTATTTTTGAAGGAACTGTGGTTTCTGATTCAATGGACAAAACTGTTAAGGTTGAATGGGAAACAATGGTAAAGGATAGCAAATATTCAAGATATTTGAAATCCAGATCAAAAGTTTCTGCTCATAGTCCTGCTTGCATTGGTGCAAAAGTAGGTAATAAGGTGTTAATTGCTGAAACGAGACCTTTATCCAAAACTAAACACTTTGTTGTTGTGAGGGTGATTGAAGAATGATGCAGTCAAAAACTGGAAGTTTTTTCGGTATCATTTTAAAATTTACGGAGGTAAATTGTTAAAATGAAGGCGATGAAGAGAAATGGTTCAAGAGGTCTTCCTATTGGAGCTGAAATTGAAGTTGTTGATAATTCTGGAGCAAAAATGGTTAAGGTTATTTCTGTGAAAGGTTACAAAACTGTTAAAAGGATGCTTGAATGTGGTGGTGTTGGCGATATGATTACTGCTAATGTGACTAAAGGAAAACCGGACATGAAGCATACTGTTGTTAAATGCGTTATTGTAAGGCAAAAACAAGAGTTTAAGAGGCCGGATGGAACTACAGTTAAGTTTCAGTCTAATGGTGCAGTTGTTCTTAAAGATGAGAAAGGTAATCCGAAAGGAACTATTATCAAAGGTGCGATTGCTAGAGAAGTTGGAGAAAGATTTCCTGCTGTTGCAAGAATTGCGAGCGTAATTGCTTAATTTTGAGGAAAATAAAATGGTACAAAAATTATGGTCAAAATTTTGGAAATCGTCCACTCAAAAGAGAAAGCAAAGAAAATATGTTCATAATGCGCCTTTGCATGTTAAACATAAAATGGTTGGTTCTGCTTTGAGCAAGGATTTGAAAAAGCAATATGGGATTGGAGCTTTGCCTGTTAGAGTTGGAGACACTGTTAAGGTTATGAGAGGGGATTCTAAAAATAAAACTGGAAAAGTTACAAGAGTTTCACTTTCGAGAGTTAGGGTTTTCGTTGAAGGGGTGGAAGTTACTAGAGTTGATGGAAGCAAAGCGCTTTATCCTGTTCATCCTTCTAATTTAAGTATTATTAAATTAGATCTAAGTGATAAGAAAAGGCAAGAAAAAATTGAGAGGATTGGTAGTAAAAATAAATAAAAATGGCTAGTAGTCAACATTTAAAAAGACATGCGTCACCTGTTGCGTGGCCAGTAAAGAGAAAAAACATCGCTTTCATTACAAGGCCTAATGCTGGTTCTTACAAACAAAAGTATGTAACACCGCTTGTTGTTGTGTTAAGGGATGTTTTAAGATATGCAGAAACTTCAAAAGAGGTTAAATTAGCTCTTCATAATAGTGATGTTTTGGTAAATGGAAAGAAAACTTTAGATATTAGATATCCTGTTGGTATGTTTGATACTATTGAAATTAAACAAAATAAAGAGAAGTTTATGCTTCTTTTTGATGAATTAGGTAAAATTAAATTAGTTGAATCCAAAGATGACAATGCTTATTTGAAAGTTACATCCAAAACTATTGTTTCAGCTAAGAAATTCCAAATTAATTTTATGAATGGTTTTAATGTTTTAATTGATGAAAAAACTGCTAAAGGCATTAAAATTAATGATACTATAGTTTATGATTTAATTAAAAAGAAAATTGTTAGTGTTATTGGTCTTCAAAAAGGAGCTTTTGCTTACATTTTTGATGGTAAGTTTAAAGGACACTTTGCTTTAATTGAAGATTTTGAGTCTTTCAATGGACTTACAAGAGATATTGCGAAGGTTAAAATCGGTAATGAGGTTCATAGTACTGCTAAAGATTATTGTTTTGCAGTTGGAACTAAAAAGGAGGATTTGAAGAGGTTTAGTTAAAATGGCAGAAGCAAAAGCAAAAGTAGAAAAAGTTGCTAAGGAAGCTAAAAAAGTTAAGGCTAATCCTATGAAATCTCTTATCCTTGAAAAATTGACAGTGAATGTTTGTGTTGGTAATGATAAACAGGGTATGATTAAGGCTGACAAGCTTTTGAGAAAACTTACTGATAAAACTCCTGTTAAAAACGTTGCAAGAAGGAGACTTGCTACTTGGCAAATCAGGCCAGGTCTTCCTATTGGTTACAAAGTAACTCTTAGAGGAGATGATGCAAAGAAGTTTTTGAAATGGGTTTTAGACTCCAAAGGTAAGAAGTTCAAAGCTTCATCCATTGACCAAAATGGTAATTTTTCAATTGGTTTTCCTGAATATTTGGATTTGAATGGTATGAAGTATGATGCTGATATTGGTATCATGGGTTTTGAAGTAATGGTTACTTTCAAAAGACCAGGTTTCAGAATCAAGACTAGAAAGTACTTGAGAACAAAAGTTCCTCAAAGGCATAGAGTTCACAAAGACGAAGTTGTTGAATTTATGAAAGCAAATTTAGGAGTGAGTGTAATTTAAAATTGAAAAATGACAGCTAAAGATTATAGTAAGGTTAAAAATCAGTTGGGCGCAAAGCCTGCTAAATGGGAAAAGTACAAAAAACACAACGCTCCTAAAGAGAGAAAATTTGGGTTTGGAGTAACTAGATGTGAGTTTTGCGGTACTACTAGAGGACATATTAGTCAATATGGTTTAAACATCTGCAGGAGATGTTTTAGGTTGAATGCAACCAAAATAGGATTTAAAAAATTAAATTAGAGGTATAAAAGAAAAATGACACAATCAAAAATCAAGGATTTTTTCGGTGCAATTTTAAAATTCACGGAGGTGAATTGTTAAAATGACATTAAACGATCCAATTGCAGATGCTTTATCCAAAATCAACAATGCTGTAAAAGCTTTGAACAGAGATGTTGTTGTAAAAAAGAGCAAATTTTTGCTTGCGGTTTTGGAAGTTATGAAGAAAAACGGTTATGTGGGCTCTATTGAGGTTTTAGAAGAAAATCCAAAAGAGGTTAAAATCAATCTTTTAGGCACTATTAATAAATGCTTGGCAATCAAACCAAGATATCCTGTAAAGATTGAAGAGCTTGAGAGACAAGAGAAGAGGTTCTTACCAGCTAAGGATTTCGGTATTCTTATTATCTCAACAAACAAAGGTCTTTTGACACAAAAAGAGGCTAAAGAACAAAACATAGGAGGTACTTTGGTTGCTTATTGTTATTAAGGTGAATAAAAATGGTTGCTAAACAAGTTAAAAAGATGAATGAGAAAGTTTGGAAATCTTTTTCAGTGGAAGTTCCTTTGGAAGGGACCACTGCATCTTATGGGGATAGCACTTTAGTTGTTAAAGGTCCTAAAGGTGAAGTTTCAAAAGTTATGAAATTCCCACAAGTTTACATTAAAATTGAGGGAGACAAGATTGTTATTGGAACTGAAAGATTTACAAAGAGACAAAAGAAAATCATTTTCACTTACAAAGCTCATATTACTAATATGGTTAAAGGTGTTAATGAAGGTTTTGAATACAATTTAGTTGTTGTATATGCAAAGTTTCCTATCACTGTTGAAATGAAAGGTGACTTTTTTACTGTAAAGAATTTGCTTGGAGAGAAAGTTCCAAGGTCTGTTAAGGTTTCAAACGATGTTAAAGTTGAAATCAAAGGAAAAGAGATTACTATAACTGGTATTGACAAAGAGGCTGTAGGTCAGACTGCTGCTAATTTGGAACAACTTTGCAGAGTTACAAATTTAGATAGAAGGGTGGTTCAAGATGGTATTTTTATCACAGCTAAGCCACATAAGAGGTATGTATAAAATGGTCAAAAAGTTATTAGAAGTTAGAAAAGCTATTAAGAGAAGAAAACCAACATACAAAAGGCAGCAATCTAATCAGTATGCAAAGTTTAAAAATGATGATGCATGGAGAAGGCCTAAAGGACATCAGTCCAAAATCAGACTTGGAAGGAAAGGTCACCAAGGTATGCCTGAGGTTGGTTTTAAGTCACCAAAAGCTGTTAGAGGTTTGAATTCTGCAGGTTTGAAGGAAGTTATTGTTAAAAATGTTAGTGATTTGGCTAAGATTGATAGCAAAACTCAAGTTGCAGTTATTGCGGGGACAGTTGGTGCTAGAAAGAAAATTGATATTTTAAACCAGGCTAAAAAGGATAAAATCAATTTTGCTAATGTGAAAGATATTGATGTTAAAATTAAAGAGCTTTCAAAAGAGAAGAAAGTTAAAAAAGCTCCGAAAACAGAAGCTAAAACTGAAGCTAAGGCTGACGCGAAAGCAGAAGTGAAAGCAGAAAAAACTGAAGCTAAAAAGGAGGACGTTGAAAAATGAATCTAAAAAAGCAAAAGGAACTTGCAGCAAGATCACTTGGTGTTTCAAAGAAAAGGATTAAGTTTAATCCTAAGTCTGCTGAGGATGTTTCAAGTTTGAAAAACATGCTTTCCAGAGAAGATGCAAAGGGTCTAGTTGGAGAGAAAGTTATTGTTAAGAAAGCTAAGAAAGGAAATTCCAGAACAAGAGCTAATCATATAATGACTCAAAAAGCTAAAGGTCGAAGAAGTGGTCAAGGTAGTAGGAAAGGTACTGCTAATGCAAGGTTCAATGAAAAAGCTAAGTGGATGATTAAGATTAGAGCTTTGAGAGCTACTTTGCAAAAATTGAAAGCTAAAGGTAAACTGGATACTAAAACTTACAGGGACCTTTACAGAAAAGCTAAAGGAAATTTCTTTAGGAACAAAAGGCACATGAATTTGTACATTGAGCAAAATAAGTTGCTTGTGGAGGTGAAAAAGTAAAATGGGTAAAAACATTACAGTCAAAAATCAAAGATTTTTTCGGTACAATTTTGTGTCATTTATAATTGGAGGTTGTATTTAAAATGACAAAAAATAGAAATAAAAATAGAATTTTCAGGTTTAACCGAAGAATTAGAGGTCAAACTGATTACCAACAAAGACTTAAACTTTTGAAAAGCAATTTGACAAGAGTTGTTGTTAGAAAGTCCAATAAGAATGTTGTAGTTCAATTTGTTGATTATAATGAAAAGGGTGACAAGATTTTGACTTCTGCAAGGTCTGTTGATTTGAAGAATTTTGGTTTCACATTGAACACAGGTAACATTGTTTCTGCTTACCTTACAGGTTATCTTGCTGGTAAGAGGGCTTTGAAAGCGAAAATCAAAGGAGATGTTATTGTTGATTTAGGTCTTCAAAAATCACTTTACGGAACTAGGATTTTTGCTGCAATCAAGGGTGTTCTTGATTCTGGCGTTAAAGTTAGAGTTAAAGATGTTGTATTTCCTTCTGAAGAGAGGATTAGTGGTGCTCATTTGTCTGCTAAGGATGCTGGCAAAGTTATTGAGAAAACAAAAAAATCTATTGAGGGCATGAAATAAAATGGCAGAAGAGAGAAAAATGTTTGGTAAAAGAAATTTTGACAGAAGGAAAAAATTTGGTGATAGGCCTAAGTTTAATAGAGCAGCCCCTCCTGAAGAAGAAAAGGTAGAATGGGTTCCTAAAACTCAATTAGGAAAGGACGTGGTTGCTGGAAAGTACGCTACAATGAGAGATGTTTTGCTGGATAGCAAGGCTATTTTGGAGCATGAGGTTACTGATTTCCTTATCCCTGATTTGGGTACTGAGTTTGTTAACTTGGGACAGGCTAAAGGTAAGTTTGGTGGTGGAAAAAGGAAGCCGTCAAAGCCTACTCAGAAAAAGACAAGAGAAGGAAACAAGATGAGTTTTGCAATGCTTGCTTTGTCTGGTAACAGAGATGGTGTTGTTGGTTTTGGTTTTGGTAAGTCAAGAGAGGCTGTACCTTCAAGAGAGAAAGCAATCAACAATGCTAAAAAGAACCTTATCATGATTAGAAGAGGTTGTGGAGATTGGGGTTGTTTTTGTGGAAGTGCGCATTCAATTCCGTTTGCTGTTGAGGGTGTTTCAGGTAGTGTGAGAGTTAAATTCATGCCTGCGCCTAAGGGAACTGGTTTGGTTGCTGAGTCTGAGTTGAAAAAGATGCTTGAACTTGCAGGTGTTAAAGATGTTTGGTCTAAGACTTATGGTTCAACAAAGAATAAAATTAATTTAGTTAAAGCTGGATTTGAAGCTTTGAAGAATTTGCAAACTATGAAATTAAATGCTGCTACTATTGAAGGTAGAGGTATTAAGGATGGTGATAAAGATGAGCAATAAAAAAATAGCTGTGATTTTGATTAGGGGAATGGTTAATATTCATCCTGATGTTAAGATGACTTTGGAGTTACTTAGACTTAAGAAGAAACATGCTTGTGTTGTTATCGATGATAATGAAGTTAATAGGGGTATGGTTCAAAGAGTTAAGGATTATGTTACTTATGGTTTAATTGATGAAGCATTGTATAAAACTATGCTTGAAAAGAGAGGAGAAGTTGTTGGTAAAGCAGATGTTAAAGTTGATGCTGCTAAAATCTCCAAAGAATATTTTGCTGGTAAAGTGAAATTAAGAGAGTTTCAAGATAAGTACACTGTTAAGCCTTTTTTCAGACTTCATCCTCCTGTTAAAGGATTTGAAAGAAAAGGTATTAAGATGCCATTTGCTAAAGGTGGTGTTTTAGGTAAGAGAGATGAAGAAGGTATTCACAAGTTAATTGTGAAAATGTTGTAAGCTTTTAGCTTATTTCTTCGTTATTTTCAGGACGAATGTAGCGCTGCTACTATTCGCCTAAAAATGCCTTGCATGAAAAATCAAAGATTTTTGGCGTATTGCAAGTGTGCAATAAACTAAACTAAACTTTAAAGCATTTTGTTTTTTAGTTATTCTGATTGTTACAAATTTTTATAAAGAATTTTTGTAGGGTTGTTTTTTTATTGTTTGTAAGAATGCATCAAAATCGATTAAACCCGGTTTTGAATGGTTTTGTCTTATAATTCTAAAATTATATTTTAATAATTCTGCACGATGAGGTCTTAGTTGTGCATAGTTTCCCCAATTTCTTAAATTTCTAGGCGTGTATAAATAACCCATTGTTTCTCCAATAATTGTCATGCTTTCGTTTAATCCTTCAAGTATTAGATGTTTAACAAATAATGTATATAATAATTCCATGTGACAATCATAGACTCCTTTTTCTATGTCATTGGTTGTTATCTCTTTTTGAAATTGTGCAATTCTGAGATTTTCTTGTTCAATTGCTTTTAGAAAATCTGGATTTTTTTTTATTGATGAAATTATTTTTTCAATTGTTGTTTTAGCAAGATTTTTTATTGCAGGTTCTGTTTCTTCTCTTATTTTTTCTATATATACTAAAGGCATTAATGTATTATAATCTAATTTAGATTTTATGTCTATAATTCTGTTAAGCATTTCTCTTGTAGGGTAACTAGAGATATTTTCAAGGGTTACTAAATTAGGATTGTATTTTTCGATTAATTCTTTCATGTTATCTGGTTTGTGTTATTTCTCTTTGTGCTTCTTCTACTAATGGCATGCTGAGTCTAGGAGTTGTTCTAAGTAGTACCTCATATGCGATTTTTCTTCTTGTCATTATGTCATTTTTTATTATTTGAAAATCATATCTACGCATTTCTGGTCTATGAGGGTTAAAAAATACTTCTTCATTCCATCTTTTTAGGTTTGTTCTATTATAAGTATAAATTCCCCATTCTCCTTGGATTGACATACTTTCTTTTAATCCTTCTATTATTAGATATTTTAGGAAATTCGAGTATATTGCCTCAGTTGGTATAGGATATTGTCCAGGACCTGTTATTTCTTCTTCATATTCTGCGATTTTTATTAAATTTTCTTCCATATGTGATAAGAATTCAGGAGAATCTTGGAGTGTTCTTATTATTTTTTCTATTGTTTGTTTTGCTAATTTTCTTGTTTGAGGTTCTATTTTTTGTCTTATTTTATCAACAAATAAAATTTGATTTATTGTATTGTCTTCTAATTCTAAATCTAATTCTTCTATTTTTTTTTGTATTTCTTTTGTTGAAGATTTTATTTTTGTATCTATAATTATTTGTGTTGGTTCAAATATTACTTTTTCTTGTGTCATTTTTACTTAATTTTAGTAGTATAATTTTTTTTATAAGCTTTTTGTGTGTGTTTATAAACAAAACCTTTAAATATGAATTTACTTTTTATTTTATATATGAAAGAAGATTTAAAAGATATTATTTATAGTTTGCATCCTTTGGAGAGGAAAGTTATGCCTTTTCTTCTTGATGGAAAGCAAGTTAAAAGTGTTTCTTCTAAAAGTGGTTTGAGTGAGGCAGAAGTTAAGACTGGAGTTGCTATGCTTGAAGAGAGAGGTTATTTGGATGTTTCTGAGAGTGAGGAGAAAGTAGTTGTTCTTGATAAGTTTGGGGTTAAGTATTTGGACAAGGATTTGCCCGAGGTTAAGTTTTTGAAAGATATTGTTAATGGTCCTAGAAAAATGTCTGAACTTTCTTTAGAGAAGGATGAGTTTAGTAGTGCGATAGGTATTTTGAAAAGGAATAAATTAGTTGATGTTTCAAAGGATGGAGATGAGATGAAGTTTGAAGCGAAGAGTGGTGCTGAAAAGTTTTTGGAAGGTTTTGAAAATAAACTTTCATTGTTTGAGAATGGAATTAATGTTGAAAATATGAGTTCTGAGGAGAAAGAAGTTTTTGAAAGTTTTAAACAAAGAAAAGGATTTTTGAAAGAGAGTGTTAAAAAATCTTTTGAAGTACAATTGAAAGGAGATGGTTTGGAAGTTGCAAAGGAGATTAAAGATAAGTATATGGATTTGGAACTTGTTGAGGGTGTGACTTCTGATATGTTGAAAACCGGTAGTTGGAAGAAGAAAGATTTTAGAAGATATGATGTTGGTTTGGATGTGCCTGTTTTGGATTTGGGTCGAAGGCACCCAATGATTGAAGCTAATAATTTTTTGCGGGATGTGTTTGTTGAGATGGGTTTTTGTGAGATGGAAGGACCTATGGTTGAGAGTGCATTTTGGAATATGGATACGATGTGGATTCCACAAGACCATCCTGCTAGAGATGAGCAAGATACTTTTTATCTTGAGGGTAAAGCAGATGTTCCAAAAGATTTGATGAAGAAAGTTAAGAAGATGCATGAGAAAGGGCTTAAGAGAACTCATACACTTGAGGGGGAGTGGAGTGAAGATATTACGAGAAAGAGACTTTTACGAACACATTCCACTTCTACTACTTTTAGAACTTTATACGAACTTGGAAAGAGATTGAAGAAAGGGGAAGATGTTAATGGGAAGTATTTTTATATTGCGAATAATTTTAGAAATGAAGCGATTGATGCAACACACCTCGCGGAGTTTTATCAAGCAGAAGGATTTATCATTGCAGATGATTTGAGTTTAGCTGATTTGATGGGTTTTATTAAGGAGTATTATGTGAAACTTGGTATTGATAAGATTAGATTTAAGCCTACTTTCAATCCTTATACCGAACCTTCCATGGAAGCGCATTATTATGATTCTAAAATGGGTAAATGGTATGCTTTGATTAATTCAGGCATTTTTAGGCCAGAAACACTTGAGCCTATGGGACTTAAAGGCAAGACTATTATTGCTTGGGGAATGGGTGCTTCAAGAGTTGCTACACTATTATCAGGCAAGGAGTCTATGAGAGATATTACAGGCGGCACTTGTGATTTGGATTGGCTTAAAACTCGGCCAGTTATGACAAGGAGTATTGTTAAGAGGGGTTAAATGGTATCTCTTGAGACTTTAGATATTGTTATAACTGAGTTTTGTAATTATAATTGTGATTATTGCTATTGGGGAAATGATAATCCTAAAGAGATGAAAGTTTCAAAATATATTAAAATTTTGGAAATTGCACAAAAATTAAATGTTAAAAATATTGTTTTTACTGGTGGAGAGCCTTTGTTACATTCTAAATTTTCTAAATTTGTAAAATTAGCTAGAGATAAAGGTTTTAATTTATTTTTAAGAACGAATGGCATTTTTATTAAAAAATATTTGGTGATTATTGCAGAAAATTTTACTTGGGTAGGTATTTCTTTAGATGGGACAGAGAAATCAAATAA
>JBFHXM010000030.1:0-11448 GCA_041598975.1 Candidatus Woesearchaeota archaeon
GCAAATAATAATCAATATGGTATTTATTTGTATTATTCTGATAGTAATACTATTTATAATAATACTTTAGAAGACAATAGTATTTATGAGATGTATTTAGATTCTAATTCTAATTCTAATTTGATTTTCGGACATAATTTTAGTTCTAGTGGGATGGTTTTTGATGGTGCTGGCGATAATGATTGGAATAATAGTGTTAGAGGAAATCAATGGGGAGATTTTGATAATGATTTTGAAGGATGTGTTGATGTTGATGTGAATGGTTTTTGTGATAGTCCTTTTGCTTTTGATGCTGATTCTACTGATTATTTGCCAATTTATGGTGGTAATAAGCCGCAGCCAGTTTTTACTTGTACTAATTGCAGTAATTGTCAATTTATACTTGATAATAATGTTACACCTAATGCTATTTTGAGGTTGACTGCTGATATTTCTAATGCTGTTGGTACTTGCTTGACTTTTTCCCGGGATGATTTCGATTTTGAGTGTCAAAATCATATGATTGATGGTGATGATGTTGGCACAGATTATGGAATATTTTTAGATGGTAATAGTGTAAATAAGTTTTCTGATTTTAATTTGAGTAATTGTAAAATAAAAGATTTTCAATATGGCGTATATGCAGATTATGATGAAAACAATTATTTTTCAAATTTGAATATTAGTAGTAATACTGGCACAGGTTTTTATAGTAATTATGGTTCAGGTAGCACATATATTAATGTTGTAAGTTATAATAATGGTGGGGATGGCATTTATTTGTATTATTCAGATAATAATGTTTTAACAAATTTTAAATCTTATGGGAATTCTCAATATGGTTTTTATATGAATGAAGCTGATAACAATAATTTTACGAATGTTAGTATTTATGATAATTTATGGGGTATTAGATGGTCTTTTGCAGATAGTAATACTTATACTAATTGTTTGATTATTAATAATACGCAATATGGTGTTTATGGTCAAGTTTCTGATAGTAATACTTTTTTTAATAATACTATTAATGGGAATTTATTGAGGGATATTTGGATTGATTCAAATTCTAATCTTAATACTTTTTATGCAAATAGGATGGATAGGGCTTCTAAGATTGTTGATGCGGCAAATAATAACAATTGGGATAATGGGACTATCGGGAATTATTGGACTGATCTTGATTGTTCTGTTGCTATAACTAGGGGGGCTTATATTGTTTGTACTGACCCCGCCTCTTATACAATAGATGCTGATTCTTATGATTATGAACCGCTTTTGTATACTTATTCATATGCTTATCCTACTCCTGCTGATGGCGCGAGATGGGGTGGAGAAGATGTTACTTTTAGTGTTTATGGTGAGGCTCTTACTTGGGCTAACATAACTATTAATGGCGCGAATTATTCCATGGTTGACCAAGGAGGTGGCACTTTTAGTTATACTTATACTGATGTTCCAAGCACCATTACAAATATTACTTTTCAAGCATATTCTGGATATAAATTATCTGAGAGAACTATTACATTTTATCCGGATTTGGCGGGTACGCTTTTTCCTTTCCATAGTATTTTTGGGACATTGCTTGCATTGTTATTAATTTTAGCAGGTTTTGGAAAGAGAGTGAATCCTAAAACAAGAAAGGCAATTGTAAGTATTGTTGCTATTACTTTGATATTATTTGTAACTGTTGTTGCTTTTGTTGCTGTTCAAAGTTGGTATTCGAGTTTTGTTGAGTCTGTGAAAACCAAAGAGGAGCAGAATATGGGGACAATTAATATAGAAAATGTTGTTCCTGTGAAATTAGTTGTTGATGGAGATTATCATGTTTTGCATATTAAGAATTATCTTGACAAGTATATTATACTTGATGATGTGAAAGTTAATGGGGTTTCATGCAGTTTGGTTAGGCATAATGTTCTGTTAGGGAAGGATTTGAATGATATTAAGATGTCGTGCTCTAACATTGGAACGATGAATGATGTTGCAATTTTTTCTAATAATGGTGTAGTGCAGAAGAAAGTTTTGCTTACTTCTTAAATGTTAATTTTTTTCAATTTAAAGTTCGCTTTCTATGTTTATGTATGGATTAGGTTTTAGATTTGTTATTTTCAGGGATGCTCTTTTTCTGTCTACATATCCTTGCCAGGCTATCATTGCTCCGTTGTCCATTGCGTATTGTATAGGGAAAGAATCGAATTTTATGTTTCTGAGTTTGCACATTTTTTTTGCCATTTTTGTGAGTCTTTGGTTTGCTGCGACCCCCCCCACAATTACAAATTCTTTTTTGTTTGTGTAGGCGAGTGCTCTTTCGCATATTTCCATCATCATTGCAAAAGATGTTTCTTGGAGCGAGTAGCAGAGATCTTCAACTTTTATTCCTTCGCTTAATTTCTTCTTTAGGTTAGAGTGCATTCCTGCAAGGCTTACATTCATCCCTTTTACTGTGTAAGGCAGTTCGATGTAGTTGGTGCTAAGTTTTGCCTTTTGCTCGATTATGGGGCCACCTGGGAAGTCGAACTCACACATCCTAGCAAAACTGTCGATAAGATTCCCAAGACCGATGTCTTCACTTTCCCCATAGATTTTGTAATTGCCTTTTTCGTCTTTTGTTATTATTTGTGTGTTTACTCCAGAGACATACAGGAAAAGAGGGTCTTTTAATCCTGTTAGCATTTTTCCTATCTCGAGGTGCGCTTTTATGTGGTTTACACCAACTACTTTTATTTTGTATTTTTTGGATAGGGTTTTTGCAATAAGTGAACCAAATTTTAATGAGTTTCCAATACCCGGTCCTTGTGAGAATGAGATTAAATCTAGATTTTTGAATGTTTTGTTTTGTTTCTTTAGAAATTCTTTTGCTTGGAGAAGTACTTTATCGAAGTTTGTTACATGGAACTCGCTTAGTTTTCTAAGGTCCATGCCCACATCATTTTGGAATTGGGATTTTTCGTTGAATAGTATTTTCTTGTTTTTTGCATCAACGATTCCTATTCCAAAAGTGTGCGCAGTACATTCAATACCTAATACTAACATAGTATATAGAATTATTTGTTATTTAAAAGGCTTTTTTATTTGGTGTAGGGAATGTTTTTCTCTATGCATTCTGCACGGTATAGTTGTTCGATAAGTAGGTATTGTGCCATTTCGTGTGTGAATGTCATTTTAGACAAGCTTAAATGTTGGTTTATTTCCTGTTTTAGTTTTTCATCTGGTCCAAATGCTCCAGAGATTATGAAGCAGATTGGATTTTCTTGTTTTTTAAGGAATTGATGGAAGGTTTGCGTGGTGTAACTGGTTCCGTTTTCTGTAAGAAGTATGTTTAGGTATGAGTTGTTTAAGTGTTTTTTTATCTCTTCGTATTCCTTGTTTTTTACTTCATTTTCTGTTTTTTCTTTTATCTCTTTTAGTTCTTGTATTTCGAGTCTTGCAATTCTTTTTTTGAGTTCTTCGATTTCTGATTTAAGATTAGAGTTTTTGATTTTTCCAATGCAAATTATTTTGTATATCATTGTAAAAGGATTATGGATTAGTTTTTTGTTAGGAGGTAACTTGTCAGAATGAATATTATTAATGTGTCAAATGCAGATATTAAGCAGTATGTACAGAATGCATTTATTACCATTGCTTGGATTAGCGTGTATATAATGCTGAATGATAAACCGATGATGCTTATTACAAATAGTGCTGGAAGAACGATGTTTTTTGTTTTTTGTTTTGTATTTTTCCTTATCAATGTTATACTTATTCCAAACACTGTTGTGTAATATAGGAGTCCTGCAAGTGTTAGTGGTACGTTTGTTTGTGTGTTTTCTTCTTTGTTTTGCAATGTGAATAGGTTTGAATAATTGCTGTTTTGCACAGTATTACAATCGTTTGAAGGGTTTTGTCCGCAAAGTAGTGCTATTTGGTCGTTGTATTTTGCAAGAGTTAGCATTGATGAAATTATTATGCCTATGCTTGAGAAGATAATTAGAATTATTAATATTGTTCGTTTATTCATAATAATATTTTTTTTGGGCAATTTATAAACTTATGTGATGCTTTAATACTGATTAAATTTATTAAGGATTCAAGGTTAGCATTTATATGTTTGAATTTTCGTACAGGGACATGGGAGTTAGTATGCATCAAATTTGCTGGGCGCATGACAGGACTTTTCATGCAAATGATATTGTTTTGGAAATAAATGAAGTTTTGCGTAGTTCTGTTCTTATTTTGTATAGGCTCGAAGATACAATTGAGTATTTAAAGAATGAAAAGCAGGATTTGATTATTTTCAATCCAGAACTTGATGTTGTTTCTCCTGAGCTACTTGCAAAGAAATCTTCTTTTCATAATGTATATGATTTTTATACTCAGTGTTGCATGGAAGGTCTTGATGAGATTCTTGCGAAAGGGAGCAGGAATTTTAGGACTCCAGTTATTTTGGTTTTTAATCATAAGAGGGATGTTGAAAAGTATGGGAGAGTATATGCTGATTATATTCGAAGGGGTGGCAAGATGCTTATGTTTGAAAAAAGAACAGTTGTTCCTTATACATTTACTGAGTATGTTCGAGATATGATAGGAATTGATAATTTTTAAGGTTTTTTGAACATTTTGCCCATTCCTTTCATTCCTGATTTTTTCATCATTTTCATCATTTCTTTTGGATCCATGTTTTCCATGTCTGGCATTGATGAAGGGTCTTTTAGAAGTCCCATCATTTTTTTGGTTTGCTTGTGGTGTTTTAGCAAGTCTCTTACTTCGCTTACACTCGTACCACTTCCGTCTGCAATTCTTTTTACTCTGGATATGTCTATTTCTTTAGGGTTTCTTTTTTCGTATTTTGTCATGGAGTCCATCATGTATTTCCATTTTTTGAGTTTTCCTTCTTGAACTTGCATTTGCTCTTTTGGTATTTTCATTCCTCCTAGTCCTGGAATCATTCCCAGGATTTTTGACATTGAGCCCATTTTTTTCATAGCATTCATTTGTTCGTACAAGTCTTCAAGGTCGAATTCTCCTTTGAGCATTCTTTCACCCATTTCCCTTGCTTTTCCTTCGTCCATAGCAAGTTTTGCTTTTTCAAGAAGAGTTTCAATGTCTCCCATTCCAAGAAGCTGGGATACAAATTTTTCTGAGTTGAATTTTTCAAAATCATCTATTTTTTCTCCAACACCGATGAATTTTACTGGAGCTTCTACGATAGAACATGCACTTAAGGCACCTCCACCTTTACCTGTACCATCCATTTTAGTTACGATTACTCCTGTGATGTCTAGATTGTCTTTGAATGCTTGTGCTTGTTTTTGTGCGGTTTGACCTACATCTGCACCCATTACAAGGAATGTGTCTGTAGGTTTTACATCTTTGTTCAGTGAGGTTATTTCTTCAACAAGTTCTTGGTTTAGGTTGTCTCTACCTGCACTGTCTATGATTACAATGTCGTATTTTTCCAGGTCTTTTTTGAATTCTTTGTATATTGCATTAGGAGTTTTTGCTTTTGGGTTTCCGTACACGTCGAGGTTTGTTTTCTTACCTAATTGTTTTAGCTGTTCGTAAGCTGCAGGCCTCCAAGTATCTGTTGAGATAAGTGCAACTTTTTTTCCTCTGTTTTTGAAGTATGCACCCAGTTTTCCTGAGGTTGTTGTTTTACCTTGTCCGTATAAACCTACAAGAAGTATTTTGTTTTGCTGTTTTTCTTTTAACTGGAACTCTTTGCCATCTCCGAGAACTTTTGTCAGTTCTTCGTAAATGATAGTTATTAATTGTTCTTTTTTGTTAAGGTTTTCATTGCTTTCTGTTATTGCCCTTTCCCTTATTTTTTTTGTAACTTCAAGTACTAATCTTACATTTACATCTGCGCTTAGAAGTGCTTTTTGGATTTCTTTGATAATTTCCTCTACAAGTTCCCTATCAACTGTAAGGGAGTTTTTAATTTTGGATAATGTGTTTTTCAAAGAATCTCCTAATTTTTCCAGTACCATTTTTCTTTTATTTCTAATATTGTTAAGTCAAATGCCTTTTATAAAACTAATCTTTTGATAAATATATTAGTTTTTTGCTATGTGCACTTTATTGTCGATGTTTTCAAATATAAGCTCGAAATATCCGTTGTTTGGCTTGATGCATAAGCACTGACCTGTGTTTTCTGTGTCCACTATGAATTTTTTTGTATTTCTTGAGTTTAGTATGTTGTCTTTGTCGAACATCATTATATTTACATTTGTGTCTGTGAACATCATTGTTATTTCATCTTCTAATTCTGCCGAAACTTCAGTTACGACTGCCATGTCTGCAATGCAATTGCTTGCTGAGACAAAACAAACATATTCTATGTTTCCGTTTACCTTGTATTTGTATATTTTCTCGCTTCCGTATGTTCCATATACGGTTTCAAAATCTTTTTCGAACTTTTCATAGAATTCATTCTCCATTATTTTGTCAGTATCGTCAAAAAATCCTTTTACAAATTTTGTTACTAGAAACCCTGCAAATACTATTACAATTATTGAAAATAGGTACACAAATACTTGGTCGAATTGTGCTTTTTTTTGTTTTTTATTTCTCATAAGTATTTTTAGAAAAAGAGGTTTATATATTTTTGTTTTATTTATAAAAGGAGAATATATTAATCTTCACACTTTCTTACTATTCTATGTGCTAAAGAGTCAGGTTTGTTTAATGATTCTTCTTCATACCAAGCAACTATCTGTTTTTTAGGTATTACAATATAACTTGTGGGGCCTAGTTTAGGGATTATAATTCCTCCATCTATCCTTGGTTTTTGCATTCCTATAGCTATCATTTCCCTATCTTCTAGTTTTTCTTCTAATGCTCTTAAAACACCAGTTATTAATAATCCATCTTTTGTTTGTATTGTGTGTGCTAAATATGGGTGCCCTTCATATGTTTTTGCTCCTTGAGTTGGTTCGATATTCTCTTTTTTGGAATTATCTATTAAAAATATAATATCGTCTAAGGAAATATCAACTTTAGGAATTTTTTTTTTTTTTTATTTTTGCGCCTATTCTATGCATTTCAGCATTTTGAAGTAATAGAGTATTTTTATATTCTCTTCCTTGAAATCTTATTTTTTCTTCAGGTAAAAAATTTTTTCTATGAAGTTCTAATAAACTTATTCTTTTTTCTGATAATCCTTCAAGTGCGAAATGACAAGTTTTTTGTCCGTCCACATCTATTTCATAACCGACCCCCCCTCTAACATAGAAGGTAATACTTCTTTTAATATGTCTATCTTTTAAATTTGGTTGCATGGATCCATTTGGTTTTATCATTTTTATATCTATATTAAGCGTTCTTTATTTTTAAATGTTACTATTTTTACTATTTGCAAGTAGTATCAGTTTTCAAAGTATTTTTTGAGGAATTTTGCTGTGTGGCTTTTTGTATTCTTTATTATCTCTTTTGGTGTTCCTTGCGTGATGATTTTACCTCCTCCATCTCCTCCTTCAGGCCCTAAATCTATTATCCAGTCGCTGCATTTTACAACATCCAGGTTGTGTTCTATTACAAATACACTGTTTTCTTTATCTACAAGTTTGTTTAGAACTTTGATTAGCTTTTTGATGTCTTCAAAGTGCAGTCCTGTTGTTGGTTCGTCAAGTATGTATACTGTGTTTCCTTTTTTGAATTTTGCAAGCTCTTTTGTGATTTTTATTCTTTGAGATTCTCCTCCTGAGAGTGTTGTAGAGCTTTGTCCAAGTTTTATGTAATCGAGTCCTACATCTTGGAGTGTTTTTAGTTTTCTATGTATTGAGGTGTGGTTTTCGAAGAATTCTGTTGCTGTTTCTACATCCATGTCAAGTACATCTGCGATGTTTTTTCCTTTGTAGGTTATTTCGAGTGTGTCTTTGTTGTACCTTTTCCCTTTGCAGTCTTCACATTGTACATATACATCTGGAAGGAAGTTCATTTCGATTTTTATCAGTCCGTCTCCTTGGCAGGTTTCACATCTTCCCCCTTTCACATTAAATGAGAATCTTCCTTCTTTGTATCCCCTTATTTTGGATTCTTTTGTTTGTGCGAATATTTTCCTGATTTCGTCGAATACTTTGATGTATGTTGCAGGGTTTGACCTTGGTGTTTTCCCAATTGGGGATTGGTCTATGACGATTATATTTTTTATTTCTTCAGGGATTATTATTTCATCGTGCTTTCCGCATTTTTCAATTACTTGCCCGAAATGTTTTTTTAGAGCTGGCATTAGTGTTTGGTTTGTCAGAGTTGATTTTCCACTTCCAGATACTCCAGTTATTGAACAAAGGACATTTGTTGGGAATTTTACATTGATGTTTTTTAAGTTGTTTTCTCTTGCACCTTTTAGTTCAATGTATGATTTTGGTTTTCGTGTTTGCTCTGGTATTTCTATTTTTTTTTCTCCTTTTAAATATGCGCCAGTTAAACATTGTTTGCATTCCATTATCTGTTTAGGGGTTCCTGCCGCTGTGATGTGGCCTCCGTGGATTCCTGCGCCGGGGCCCATGTCTATCACCCAGTCTGCTTCTCTTATTGTGTCTTCGTCATGTTCTACAACTATGAGTGTGTTCCCAAGGTCTCTTAGTTTGTGAAGTGTCTGGATTAGTTTTTCGTTGTCTCTTTGGTGAAGTCCGATTGATGGTTCGTCAAGAATGTAAAGCACTCCCATAAGGTTTGCTCCTATTTGTGTTGCAAGCCTGATTCTTTGTGCTTCTCCTCCTGATAGTGTTCCGGCACTTCTCGAGAGGTTTAGATAGTTAAGTCCTACATTGTTTAGGAAGGATAATCTTTCGTTGATTTCTTTTAGAACTTGTTTTGCGATATGTTTTTCTTTGTCGTTTAGTTTCGGTTCTAATTTTTTGAAGAATTCTGCGGTTTTTTCTATGCTTAGATTTGTCAAGTCGATGATTGATTGTCCTTGTATTTTTACTGAGAGGATGTTCTCTTTTAGTCTTTTTCCTTCACAAACATTACAAGGTTTCATTACCATGAATTTTTCTATTTTTGCTCTTCTATAATCGCTATCTGTTTGTTTGTATAATCTTTTTGTTTGTGGGATGATTCCTTCAAAACCATCTTCCATGTTCATGCTTGCACCTGTTCTCCATCTTGCTTTTATTGGTTGGGTTGTTCCGTAGAGAAGGACATTTAGTTGTTTTTCATTGAAGTTTTTAATAGGTGTCCATATGTCGAATTTGAATTTGTCACCTACCGCTTTTAGTTGTTGTATCCTCCAACTCATATCCATTTTACCGTAAACTTTTACTGCGCCATCCATTATTGATAGATTTTTGTTGGGGATTACAAGGTCTGGGTCTATTTCCATTTTAGACCCTATTCCGTGGCATTCCGGGCAGGCACCAAAAGGAGAGTTAAAAGAGAATTGTCTAGGTTCGAGTTGTTCGAATACTACTTCATTATGGTTTGGACAAGCACCGAATGTTGAGTAAGTTGTCTCAGCGAATGCTTGCAGTTTTTTTAAGTCTCCTTCTTTCATTTTTTATTTTGTGGTTTATTATATATAAGAAGAAGGAATGTTAATTTTTAAATGTTGTTTATTGTTCCAAGTGTTTGTATCTGATATAGTTTATTTTATCATATTTATTTTCGTTGTGTCTTCTGAATATTTTGAATGATTCCTCAATTATTCTTTTTATTCTTATTACTGCATCTTTGTTTTCTTGTCTTACACGAATTTCAGTTGAATAAAATTCTGAAGTGAAATCTAAATAATTTGTATTAAAAATTCCATGATATTCCATGACAATTCCAAATTTGTGTCTATTTAGTATTTTTATAAATGCTTTTTTATCAATGAGTTCTACAACTATTTCCACATATCTTATTTCTTTAGTGTTTGTTTGTGCTTCAACAGGATTTGGAAATATTTTTGGCATTTCACTTTTTATCTGATATGTTATTTTGTAGGTTTTGTCGAAGTATTTTTTTAGTTCTTCATCTAGTATGTTGTAGAATTCCCACATTAGTTTTGGAAATGTTGTTGTATCGTATGATATTGGCATTTTAGATTAGAACCTCTTTTATTAGTAAGTTTCCAATGTAAATAATATATAAGAATAGGTAAAAGTATCCGAAGTATTTGTTGAAGCTTCTTCTTACTATCATGTATGAAAATGAAAGTGTTGCAATTAGGAATAGTATTATTGAGAAAAGGTATTGGGCGGTGTCAATTGGGTAGTGTCCAAAAAATCCAGATATTCCTATTATCATGCAAACATTTATTACATTTGTACCTAATATGTTTCCAATTCCAAGTAAATATTCTTTTTTTTTTGCTGAACTTATTGTTACTGCGATTTCCGGTAGGGATGTTGCTACAGATATTGTTGTCAGGGTCAGATATGCGATAGGGATTTTAAGTATTAGCCCTATGTTTTCAATGGATGTTATTGCTATTTTTGAACCGAAGTACAAACCGAAAAATGCAATGATTATTATTCCTATGGATTTTGATCTGGAGTGTTTTTCTTCTTCTACAAATTCATCATGAAGTTCCTCTACTTCTTTTTTTTGGAATTTTGATAAGTATATTATGTAGAATGTGTAGAATATTACAAGTAATATTGCAAAGTAATTTACAAATCCTAGAAGAATGAATGTTGTGAATACGATTGTTGTAAAGATAAGGGATAGTACATTGAAGAGTTCTCTTTTTGTTGTTTCGAAATGGTTTGATACTATTAAAAATACTCCGAATGCAAGGAGGATATTAGTTATGTTGCTTCCTAAGGTAGTTCCAATTATGAAGTCTGGATAGTTTGTTGTGAATAAAATTGCACCTAAGGATGTTATCATCTCTGGTAGTGATGTTCCTATTGCAACGATTGTCAGACCTATCAGAAGTTTGCTCATTCCAAAGTCTTTTCCGATTTTTGCGGCTTCGTCTATGAAGTAGTCTGCTGCTTTTGTTATAATATAAAAAGAGAATACGAATAATGCGATATACATTAACAAGTTAATCATAGTATAATAATTTATAAAAAGGTTTTTAAATCTTTTCAAATACTTATACTTATCGAGTGTGAGCCGCTAGCTCAGTCTGGTTAGAGCGACGGACTCTTAATCCGTAGGCCGCGGGTCCGAATCCCGTGCGGCTCGTTATTTGTTTTCAAATATATTGAATTGCTTTTTTGAATAATTCTTTTGAATTTGGAAATGTTAGTTTTTGGATTGTTTCTTCGTATGTGTGCCAACCTTCTATTTTTGTGTCTGGGTCTTTTTGGTTTATGTTGATTTTGCTTGTTTCTATTAAGTAGATTGGTTGTTTTGCTTTTTGGCCGGCTCGTTTTGTTTTTTTAGAGTTGTATGTGAATTCATGAATTAATGGTGTTTTTGTTATTTTATAGTCGCTTGGTTGAAGTCCGGTTTCTTCGTATATTTCCCTTTGAAGAGTTTGTAGGCTGGAAGTTTCATTTTCAGATTTTCCTCCTGCTGGAAAACTTATGTTACCTGTTTTTTTATTATGTA
>JBFHXM010000031.1:0-11217 GCA_041598975.1 Candidatus Woesearchaeota archaeon
TACTTTGCATTAGTACAGCCCAACACAAGAGGATCCTTGCATAAGATTCTGACGTCATTGTCTAGCTATGATTGCATGGGTTAGTGTCATTGGGCATCATTTTTTGAGTCAGTTCTTTTTGTTTATTTCTTTAATAACAATCATAATTATTGTAAAATAAATTTTACAAATTATTGATTCTTAGAATATTGCGAATTAAAATTCTCAATACGTTGTTTATATAGTAAAGTAGCGCTGCTACATTACGAACATAAACGCCTTGCATGAAAAATCAAAGATTTTTGGCGTATTGTAAGTGTACAATAAAATAATCAAAAATTATCTGCTCAAAATGATTTTTCTTGTTCTAAATGTTTATAAATAAGTTTTGAGTTGTTTTTGTATGAAATTATTATTTATACCTAGCTGGAATGGACATTTGTACTTGCAAGAAGAATCAGATGTTTCTGTTGCAGAGGTTTTTTTCAAGGTTAATTTTGAAAATAAAGAATTGGTTAAGATTATTAAAAATAACATTGAAGAAACTAATAAAATTATTTCAAAGAAAATTAAAAAAGAGTTAGAAGAAAATGAGGAGATTATTTCTGTTACAGGCGACCATTCTAATTCTTATCCATTGATGAAAGAATTTGTTAAAAAAAATCCTGAAGGTAAAATTGTTATTTTCGATGCGCATCCCGATGTAGAAGTTTCTACAGAATCTGTTAGTCATGAGGATTATTTGCGAAACTTGATTGAGAATGAAGGCGTTAATCCTAAAAATGTTTATCTTTTTGGTTTGCGTACTTTTTCTAGAACTGAATTTGAGTATTTGATTGAGAAAGGCATTAATTTCTGGACTATTTCTGATATTTTGAAAGATATTGATGGTTTAAGAGAGGTTTTGAAAAGTATTTCTGGTTACATTTATCTAAGTTTGGATATAGATGTGCTTGACCCCGATTATGCACCAGGGACCCATTATACAGAATGGTGTGGTTTGTCTATTGAGGAGTTAATTGAGTTTGTTAAAATTATTAAAGATAAAGTTGTTTGTGGTGATATTTGTGAGTATTACAAACCTAAAGACAAGGACGACGTTACACTTAATAATGTTTTGAAATTAATAGATAATTTTATTTCTTAAGATTAGTTATTAAATAAATTATACCTATTAAAATAGGAGCTAAAATTATATTCTTTAATCCTATAATAAAAGTTAAACTTACTATAATTACCCAACCCGAAAAAGAACTAACATCGATAAGCATTGAAGAATAATAAGTTTGATAACCTTTTACTTTTTCGTATATGTCAGAGTTAACTCCTAGAGAAAATGCAGTAAATAACAAACCCAAAATTATATTTGTAAATATTATGTAGTTTGGTAAATAGTATCTGTATATTGAAAAAATAATTATTCCAACAATAGACAAATATTTTATTGTATTTCTAAGTTTTATGTCGGCTAATCTTTTTTTTATTGTGTAAGTTAAAATTACATTAGTGAAAGTTTGGGTAGCAGGAATAAATCCAATAAGTAGTAATGAATAGCCTTCAACATAAACATACAATGCCCAGAGTATAAATATCGAAACTTCAAAACTGCCCAGAAGAGAGATGTTAAATAGTTCTTTTCTTATTGATTTAATTTTAACTTTTTCTTGAGATTTGCCATTAATATCTTCGTTTACAATCCTCATTAAAGGAATTATTGAAATTAATAAAAAAAGTATAGACACAGCATAAAACCAGAATTCGTTAATACCTAATAGTATTGCACCAATTAAAGGTGCTATTCCTGATGCTATACCCATTGCAATTTGAAGATTCCCTAAATTATTGCTTGTTTTTTTCGAACTATTGTAAAAATTAAATATTGAATTATATGATAGATAGTAAAAACCATAATAAAAACCTTCAAATAAAATTACTCCGAAAAGGATTAATATGGAGATTTTTTCTGGTAAAAGAAGGAACAATAAAAATAACTCGGAAATTATTCCCAAAATGTTGAAAAAAATTACATTTTTCTTTGATAAAAATTTGACACAAGAAATAGAAGTTAAAATAATTATAATTACATAGCCTAAAGTATAAAGAAGAACTTGATTCATACTAAACCCGCTTTTTAACAAAAGAATAGGAACAAAAGTACGATATAAAAGTCTTCCAATAAAGTGTAAAAATACTGAGAGATTGAAATACTTGAATGCTAAATCTTGATTCATTATTTATCTTTTGAGGTATTTCTTTATATGTTTTTGGCATCACTAATGTTTTTAAATTGGAAATTATTCTTATTTTTTATAATGATAAACTTAAGCTGTTTAAATAGAGGTTATTCAAGTTATAATTCTAGACCTTAAAGGTAACTTATAGTATTTGTTTTTGTTTTAATTTAGTTATTTATGTTATTAAAAAATGGTGGAGTATGTTAAAGATTTTAAATGGAAGAAGGGGATGAGTGTGAGAGATTTTGTTAGTAAACTTGGACAAGTTGGCTTTCAAAGTGTGGAGCTTAAAAGAGCTAGTGATGTAATTGTAAAGATGAAGAAGAACGGAGCTAAGATTTTTATGACTTTTACATCTAATATGGTGACATCAGGGCTTAGAGGTTTTTTTGCACAGCTGATTAAGATTAAAATGGCTGATGTGATTGTAACAACAGTGGGAGGTATTGAAGAGGATATTATGAAAGCGAAAGGAGAGAAGTTTTTGATTGGAAATTTTAATACTGACGATGTTGAATTACATGAGCAAGGGGTTAACAGAGTAGGAAATTTGCTTATTGAATCTGAAAGTTATATGAAGTTTGAAGATTTGATGCTTCCTATTTTCAAAAAACTTTATGAAAAACAAAAAAGGTGGGCTGTTTCCGATATGTTAAGAGAAATCGGATTAATGCTTGATGATGAGAATTCCATACTTTATCAAGCTGCAAAAAATGATGTCCCTATTTTTTGTCCCGCAATCACTGATGGGTCTTTTGGTTTTCATTTGTTTTTGTTCCAACAAGAAAATCCTGATTTTATAGTTGATGTTGTAAAAGATTTTGGAAATATTTTGTTTGCAACCAGTCATGATGAAAAAAAAGGAGTTATCGCACTTGGAGGGAGTATTTCCAAGCATCATGCAATATTGTCTTGTCTGCTTAACGGGGGTGCAGAGTATGCAATGTACATGACAACTGCCCAAAAGACTTCGGGTTCGATGAGCGGAGCTACAACTAACGAAGCTAAGTCTTGGGGGAAGGTTAAGGATGAGAGCGACATAGCAACAGTTATAGGAGATGTTACAATTATGTTCCCGCTTGCTATGATTAATGCCATCGAGCAGCTTAAAGAAGAGGGGTTGCTCGAGGAGAATTAAGATGGAGAAAGCACATTTTGTTTTGTCAAAGAAGAAAGTACTTGACAAGTATAATGGAACAAAACCACTTGCGGACATTATTTCTTATAGTTCCAAAACCAATCCTAATGTGACTCCAATACTTGAGGAGAACACAGATGCTTTTTTTAGCATACATACTCCTCAAGAACTTAAAAGAGTTAAAGACAAGTCTAGAGTTTTTTTTCTTGCACAGGCAATTAATTTTGAATTGCTTGATGATGTGATTGAACAAGGTGTTGAAAAGATAGTTGTTGACAATCCTTATGATTTGGACATTTTATTAAAGTATCTTGATGAAAAAGATATAAAAATTGAGCTTATGATTAGAAGCAAACTTAAAGAAAAGTCTATCAAGACTGAAAGGTATTTTGTTTTTGGAATGAATGTGAAAGATGTTAATGCAAAAATTAAGGAATTATCGGGGCATCCGAAAATTAAATCTTTGGGAATTCATTTTCATAGGAAAACACAGAATATGGCAGAGTGGAATTTGATTTATGAAATTTCCAATATGTTTGATGAAGAAACTTTGGACATTCTTAGTTACTTGAATATTGGTGGAGGGCTTCCAAGTGTTTATGCAAATGTTAATGTGAAAGTTTTTGATTCCATTTATTCAAAGATTAAGGAGTTGAAAGAATGGCTTAATGAGAGAGATATTAGGTTAGTTGTTGAACCTGGACGTTACTTATGTGCAGAGGCCGTAGATTTGATTACTTACATAACTGCTATTTATGATAATAATATTATTGTTAATGCTTCTGTTTACAATAGTGATACTGATGCTTTTGTTGTTCCTACAAAGCTTTTGATTAAAGACGAACTTAGTAAAGAAGATGAAGGAGTAGAGGCTTATGTTGTGAAAGGTTCCACTCCTTGTTCTATGGATTTGTTTCGGTATAGGACTTATTTGAAGGATGTGAAAGTTGGCAGCAAGCTTGTTTTTATCAATGCTGCGCTTACAATTTCTGGTGCGACTTTTGTGATTTGGAGAAGCTTGAGACAAAGATTGTTGAATAAAAAATGTTTGATAATAGTTTAAATTTGTTTAATGCAATTCGAAAATATGATTTGCAAAGAACAAATGCTGAGGTAATTATTCCTAAAATTAATGGGCAAAAAGATAATTTTGAAGATTTGTTTGAAAGATTTACAGAACGAGAGATGATAAACCATTTCAAAGAGTTTGGACATCTTCATGGGCTTTGGCGAGAAAATGCAATGAAATATCAAAAAAAATTTGCTAGATTAAATGGGGAACAATATTCTGTTTTAGATGGTGCATTTGAGAATGCATTTTTGTGGGGCAATCGTAAAAAACCTTTTTTGCCAGTACTTGTTTTTCAATATGATGCTAATGGAAAAATTCTAATAAGAATTGAAGATTCTGGATGGGGTTTTAATTATAGAAAAAAAATTCGTGAATTTGAATCAAGAAAGAAATATTACAAAGGTGCTGGAATGGGTTTTGAGAGATTTGCTTTTACACAAGGAGTTAGAGTTTACTGGGAAGGCAGAGGAAATATTATTAATTTGCTTTTCGATGTTTAGGATTGTTTTCTAAAACCTCAATCATCTTAAGTAAAACATCATATTTGCTTCCTGAGGCAATGTCTTCATATTTTACATTTTTATCATAATAGATTAATTTACCAAGATAATAAGGCATACTTGCCACCATCCCCATTGCAATTCCAGGGGTGCTTGAGATACCAAATCCCAATAATATGTCAAACATATTGTGTGTATTTAAAAAACCTGTTAAATCAGGAAACACATAACTCATTATTCCTATTGAACTAATTAAACCACCGATTATAGCAAATTCGGAAGACCGATTTAGTAATTCTGTTTCCAAAGCCATTTTTGTTCTTATTTGAGATTCATTTACATTAGTTAAAAATTTTCCAAATTTAGTAGAATAATCACCCATTATTCCTAAAGCATAATTATTATTTTCATTAAAATAAACTCTATTCTTATTCAATTTAATCCCTAGTGATTTATTTCTAAAAACATCCTGAGTAAAAGGCAAAGATTTTATTTGTTTAAATCCTTGTTCATCAAGATAAGTTTCAAGGCCGCCTTGTTCAAGAAGAATTTGATCTAATTTCTTTTCCAGTGGTTCCCATTTTTTTCTTAGTTCTTCAATTGATTTTTGAAATTCCTCTTCCTCTTTCTTTCTTCTTTCCAGGTATGTTTTGTGAACAATTTCCGCTAGTTTTTCTATTTCGGGAAATTTCAGACATTGCTGTTTAACTTTTTCTATGTTCATTTTAATTTTCTCCCTCTTTTTTTCTTTTTCTTCGTGAATAATATTCTAATGCTGAGAACAAAACAATACTGCCTAAAGCTATGGGCATCACTTCTTTAGACATTGTAGGTTTATAGTGAAATTTGCCATCAATTGGCCCGTCGTAATTTTCTATATTAGTTTGCATGTCATCTAAAGCATCTATTAAATTTTCTTTAAATAAAGAATCATCAAGACTTGTTCTATATTTTTTACTAGATGTAATATCAGAAGATTCATTAAGAAATTTTTTTAATTTAGTTCCGAAAACTCTTTCTTTACTACCTAATGATCTTATTCTAACATTATTTATACTATCCTCTGCTATAGAAAACCCGGAATCTTTATTTCTCAGACTGTCTAAAGCTTTTTTTGCAACAATATAGTTGCCTTTTTCTAAATTTAATTTTACCTCTTTAATTTGGTTTGGCATTTCTAATAAATATTCATAACTCCACTTATTTGTACGATATTCGCCAATAGAACACATTAAATCTCCAACAAGTGATATTCCACCAATTATCACGTTTACTCCAATCCATGCATTTAGGCATGATTTGGTCATGAAACCTGTAAATCTATATCCCATATCTTCTTTTTCTTTAGTTTCTGTTCCCATTTTATCTTCCCCTATATAATTTTTCTAATTTGTTAATAGCTTCTTGTCCAGATAAAGCATCCTCAACATTTATGTTTAAACTTTCTTCTAATTTTTTTTCATTCTTTGGATAATTCCAATATTTAAACATAGGTAAAGCTAAGGTACTTCCAGTCAATCCTCCCAACCCAATTATTTGATAGGCATTTAATTGAATTTTATTTTGAAAATAAATGATTGCCATTAATACCAAAGCTTGACAACCAATAAAACTACTAATCCCTCCCACTTGAAGCGGTATCCTTTTATGATTATTATTATAAATTTCAGTTAAAAGTTGTAATCTTTTTTGGCCATCTTCAATATTCCAAATTCTTGAAGTATCTGAAAAGCCCTTATAAACACACTCTTTTGAATTAAAGATTAAATTCCAGGGAGTAGTTTCACTTTTATCATTTTGAAATAAATAACCACAATCCCATTCAACCATTATGTTTTTTTCTTTATCTAAAAACATTTCAGTTGTAAAATAACAACCAGTATTTTCAAAATCGGCGTTAATGCTTAAAAGAACTCTTTCCTCTTTTCTTAAATTACTATCAATCTTATCAAATACTGTGGCCTCATCTTTCTTAACACTAAGAAATTTTCTTTTTTTCTCAGAAAAATCTATTTCTTTAAGTAAGCCTGGTCCCCTTGCTCCAACTCCACATCTTGCAATTCTTGAAGTAAAATTAATATCCTTTTCATGTAAATAACCACTAAATTTAGATGTAGTAATCCTTTTATTAAATCTTTTTTCAATAGATTTTCTAATCTGCAAAGATATAATGTCCAGAGGCATTTCAGTTATTCTTCCTATTAAATTTTTTTCAATCATCTTTTGTTTTTGTTACTTAGTAGAAGTCTCGCAAAGTACATAAAAATCTTTTCTCCTGTACAGGGTGAAGAATAAATATATTTATAAATTAATATTTATTATAGATTTTATGAATTATAAAGAATTGACAAAACTTGGACTTACGGATGGGGAAGCTAAAGTTTATATTGCTCTTTTAAAATTACAATCTTCAACTGTTGGACCTATTGTAAAAGAGTCTAATATTGCGTATTCTAATATCTATGATGTACTTGATAGACTTAGTGATAAAGGTCTTGTAAGTTATGTTACAAAGAACAAAACTAAATATTTTCAAACAACAGAACCTTACCAATTAGAAGAATATCTCGAAAAAAAATCTAAAGAGATTAAAAACCAGAAACAAAAGTTAAGTAAAATCATGCCAGAATTAATTTTTTTAAATCAAAAAACAGATGATAAGCTTGATGCTGAAATTTTTATTGGTTATAAAGGTGTTAAAACAGCATTTGCAAAACTTGTTGAAGGGTATGAAGAAGGAGAATATGTATTTTTTTATCAAAATTATGATGAAGCACAAGAAAAACAAGTTGATATGTTTTTTATCTCCCTTTTATCTATTTTGTATAAGCCCGGAATAAAATTCAAAGGAGTTTCAGACCATTCATATAAAAATTCAATATTTTTAAAAAAGGCAAATTATGTAGAAATGAGATTTGTTGATTTTCCAATTATTGGAAACATTGATATTTGTAATGGTAAAGTTTTAATTACAACTTGGGGGAAAGTTCCATCCTCATTTTTAATACATTCTAAGGAGATTGCAGAGAATCTTACAAATTATTTTAATTTTGTGTGGAATATGGAGAAAGTTCCAAAAAAAATTAAAGAATAATTAAAATTCTAAAATTTTTATTATAATTTTTATAGAATTGATATTAACTAACATTTTATTCTCTTTTTTTAATTCAATTTTATCAATAGTGAATTTTGAATTTAAAGATTTTGATATTTTAAAAAATTCATCATATTGTTTTTTTAAAAGAACTTTTTGTGGGAAAGGTTCAAGTATTGTAAGGTATTTTACAAATTCTTTTTCAAATTCTTTATTTTTTGATTCATTTAATAATTGCAAGTAATTTAATATGTTTATTGTTTTTGTTTCTTCTTGAATTTTGGGTTTTGTTTTTGTTATGAATTCTTTTGCAAATTCATTATCAAAGGGATATTTTGAAATGATTTCTAAGATAATGTTATCATTTGCTTTTTTAAAGTCTCCCTCTTCGTCAAAAGAGGAAATAAGGATTTTCATATCCTGTTTCCAGAAGTATCTGTTAAATCCAAGTTCAACTTTTCCTTTCATCATGAAAAAACTGTCTGCCTGCTTGTGATATCCATACTGATTTAATATATCCGAAAGCCCATCTATCAAAGAAATTAAAACTGTATTCTCTCTCACTTCAAATTTCTTTTTTCCGTTTTTTGTTTTGTAAATTAAAAGATGCACTTCGTCAATATGTTTTTCTAAATAAATAAGTGCTTTTTTTATTGGTTTAATATATTTTTTGAATATTTTTTTATTATCCTTATTATTTAAAAGGATCTGAGTAATAGTTCCTAAAAAGTAAACTGGCGAAATATTTTCTGTTGTATTTTCTTTCTTGTATTCAAAATCTCCATATTTTGTTTGATATTTTAATAATTTATTCAAAATATTCAAAGCAACATCTAAATTCTCATTTTTTGCAAGAGAAGCAACAACTCTGAAATTATCTTTAGTAGGAACAAGATTTAGTTGATTTGTTTGTTCTAATAATGAATTTAATGCTTTTTTTTTAAGCATGCTCAGTTTAGAATCAAAATCATTTTTATTGTTTTTTTTATTTGCAGTTTTAGGAGATTTTTTATTAACCATACAAGTATTAAAATTTCTGAATTTTATAAAGGTTTTTAATTCATTTTTAAAATTTGATCAAAATGAAAGTATTCTAATTTTGTCTAATTTTGGCCTTATTTTTTATAATTTAAGAATAGAATAGATTAATTTCAAAGAGTAGTAACAAAAGTATTATAACCCCAAAATATTAATTTTTTTATGGATGAAAATAGTCTAAATAATGGTGGAAATAATTCTACTGATTTGAGAACAAAACAAGTTTTTATTGAAAATGAATTAAGGGATGCTTATCTTTCTTATGCGATGAGTGTTATTGTAGGAAGGGCACTTCCTGATGTTAGAGATGGTTTAAAACCAGTACACAGAAGAATTATTTATGCGATGAAAGATTTGGGAAATCTTTCTAGTAGAGCGCATAAAAAAAGTGCAAGAATTGTGGGAGAAGTTATTGGTAAGTATCACCCACATGGAGACACTGCGGTTTATGATGCTATGGTTAGACTTGCACAAGAATGGAGTTTGAGGTATCCTCTTGTTGATGGACAAGGTAACTTTGGGTCCATTGATGGAGACAATCCCGCTGCGATGAGGTATACTGAAGCAAGAATGAGCAAGATTGTAGAGAGATTCTTGCAGGATATCGAAAAAGAAACTGTTGATTGGGCACCTAATTTTGATGAGTCCCTGCAAGAGCCAAAAGTTCTTCCTACACTTATTCCTAATTTGCTTGTAAATGGTTCAAGTGGTATTGCTGTAGGTATGGCTACAAATATCCCTCCTCATAATTTAAACGAGGTTGTTGATGCAACTATCGAAATTATTGACAATCCCCAGCAAACTAATGAAGAACTTGTTAGGAAAAGAATCATCAAGGGTCCGGACTTCCCTACTGGAGCTATGCTTATCAATAGTAAAAGCATAGGTGACATTTATTTAACAGGACAAGGTAGTGCAACGATGAAAGCGGTTTGTTCCATTGAAGAGTTGCCCAAAGGTAAAAGTGCAATTATTGTTGAAGAAATCCCATATCAGGTTAACAAAGTTAATTTAATTAACCAGATTGTTGATTTGGTTAAAAATGGAAAAATAAAAGACATCTCAGATATTAGGGATGAGTCCAACAAGAAAGGAATTAGGATTTATATTGAAATTAAAAAAGATATTGACCCTAATATTGTGCTTAATCAACTTTACCAATTCAGTTCACTTAGAACAAACTTCAATGCAAAGATGCTAGCTATTGTTAATGGAGTTCCAACATTGCTTGATTTGAAAAGCTACTTAAATAATTTTATTGCATTTAGAAAAGAGATTATTATTAAAAGAACACAATATGATTTGAAAAAGTCTCAAGAGAGATTGCATATTTTAGAAGGTTTAAAAATTGCATTAGATAATATTGATGATGTAATTGCACTTATTAAAGCATCTAAATCTACAGTTGAGGCAAAGGAGAATTTAGTTAGCAAGTATGCATTAAGTGAAATTCAAGCACAGGCAATTCTTGATATGAAACTTCAGAGATTAACTGGCCTTGAAATGGATAAAATCAGAGAAGAATATAACAGTATTCTTGAGTTTATCAAAAAGTTAAATTTCATTTTAGATAATGATTCTGAACAATACAAAATCATTAAAGAAGAATTAAATGAAATCAAGGAAAAATATGGTGATGTAAGAAGAAGTAAACTTGTTGTTGATGATTCGGCAATTTCTATTGAAGATTTGATTCAAGATGAAGACTTTGTTGTTATGGTAACTCAAAATGATTACATAAAGAAAGTTCCTCTTGATGCATATAGAAGTCAGAAGAGAGGAGGAAAAGGATCAAAAGCACATATCAAAACAGAAGATACAATCAAGAACTTGTTTGTTGCAAATTCCAAGGATAATCTTCTTGTTTTCACAAATGATGGAAACATTAATTGGATGAAAGCTTATGAAGTCCCAACTATCTCTTTGCAACATAAAGGAAGGCCAATTATTAATTATTTGGATGTGAGAGGAAAAACAATTACAAATATTATTAATGTAAGTAATCTTGATGAAGGTTATTTGATTTTCTTAACAAAGAAAGGTATAATTAAGAAAACAGAGATGAAGAACTTTGCAAAACCTAGGGCGGGAGGTATTAAGGCAATCAATCTTGATGAAGGAGATACTGTACTTAGTGTTGCTTATACAAAGACCGGAGAAGA
>JBFHXM010000032.1:0-10830 GCA_041598975.1 Candidatus Woesearchaeota archaeon
AATAGAATATGATGGCGAAATTTACAGCCTTGTAGAAGTGGAAATTAAAACTGGAGTAACTCATCAGATAAGAGTGCACATGAAACATCTCGGCCACCCAATAGTTGGCGATAAGATGTATGGGAACTCAATAATAAACAAACAATTCGAAAACCAACTAGACAGACACTTCCTGCATGCTTCAAGCCTCAAATTTGAATACAATAATAAAAAATACAATATTGATGCACCACTAACTAAAGAATTGGAAGATTTCCTCTCATTCCTGAAGAACGACTAACTCTTTTTCTTTATACAAAGGATACTTCTTGCAAAGCCTTGCAACTTCCTCAGCCACTTCTTTTTTAACAGATTCATCATTTATATTTTTTATAATCTTTGAAATCATAACTCCAACATTGTTGGAATCTTCTTCATTAAAACCTCTTGAAGTAATAACTGGGCTTCCAACTCTTATTCCTGAAGGATTGTATGCAGGTGCCTTGTCAAAAGGAATCATATTTTTGTTTGTGCAGATGTTAACTTCATCAAGAGCAACTTCTGCTTCTTTTCCAGAAAGTCCATTCTTAGACACATCAATAAGCATTAAATGATTGTCTGTCCCTCCTGAAACAACATGTATCCCATTATCAAGCAGACCTTTTGCCATTGCCTTGTTATTTGCAACAAGTTGCTTCTGATAAATAATAAATTCTGGTTTCAAGGCTTCTCCGAATGCAACTGCCTTTGCAGCGATAACATGTTCAAGCGGTCCTCCCTGAATGCCTGGAAAAACCCTACTGTCAACAGCTTTAGCATACTTTTCCTTGCACATGATGATTGCTCCCCTTGGCCCCCTTAAAGTCTTGTGTGTCGTGGTTGTAACAATGTCGCAAAAAGGGACAGGATTTTGGTGAAGCCCTGCCGCAACAAGGCCGGCAATATGTGCAATATCTGCCATAAGCATTGCCCCACACTCATCTGCAATCTCTTTGAACTTTTTAAAATCAACTTCCCTTGAATAAGCACTATACCCTGTAACTATCAATTTAGGTCTTTCCCTTAAAGCAACTTCACGCAGGTTATCATAATCAAGAGTGTGTGTTTCCCTGTCAAGTTCGTACTGTACAAATGTATATGCCTTTCCGGAAAAATTCAGACGATGGCCATGTGTTAAATGTCCACCTTGGTCAAGATTAATTGAGAGAACCTTGTCTCCGTTTTCCAGTATTGCCATGTATGCAGCCATATTTGCTCCACTTCCGCTGTGTGGCTGTACATTTACATGTTCTGCGCCAAAAAGTTTTTTTGCCCTGTCTATTGCAAGTTGTTCGGTTTTATCGATGAATTGATTTCCTCCGTAATATCTTCTTCCAGGATATCCTTCAGAATATTTATTAGTTAAAACACTGCCTTGTGCTTCCATTACAGAAGGAGAAACGACATTTTCAGAAGGTATCAGTTCAAGAGTATTTTCCTGTCTTTCAATCTCTTTTACAATCCATTTGTAAACTTCTTCATCTGTTTTTTTTATGTTCTCCAAGTGTGTGTCAAAATTCATTTTTTTGCCTTAAAACCTCTATAACTTAAAACAACAAAACACCTATATAAATGTATGGTGTAAAATTTTGAGGGACACCTTTTTTTATAAAAAAATATTGCAAAAACTTTATATATTAAAATCTCTATAACTATTAATATGGGAAACGATTTAATAAGAGATATTTCAAATATGATTATGGCTTTTGAAAGAGATAATGAAAATGCTCAATTAAGGGCAGACATTACTCTAGGTTTGATTACTGCAAAAAATAAAGGTTTGGATCAAAAAACAATAAGGGCATTAGAAGACCATTTCAATCAAATTTGTAACAATTAATTAAATGAAAAACAATAAACAGGCAGAACTCGAAGAAGTAAAACAGAAAATACTAAAAGAGTTGAAATGCCCTTTAAAGGATGCAGCAACAAACATCGTTTTTGGAAAGGGAAATCCTGATGCAAAAATACTCTTCATTGGCGAGGCACCAGGCGAGAAAGAAGACCTTCAAGGCTTGCCATTTGTAGGCAGGGCAGGAAAACAGCTCGACAACCTTTTGCACAAGATTTCGCTCACAATAAATGATGTTTATATTGCAAACATACTCAAATACAGGCCGCCTAAAAACAGAGACCCGAAAATAGAAGAGATACAAAACCACACTCCCTACTTGATAGAACAGATAAAAATCATCAATCCGAAAATAATAGCAACACTAGGTAATTTCTCATCAAAATTTATATTAGCATTAAATGCATACGATGAATCTAAACAAACTCAAGACGAATTTTTCAAAGAACATCTGAAAAAAGAGATGAAAAAAATTCCCGGGGTAAGTGAAATACATGGAAAAGAATATACAGTAAAATTCAACAGCACAGAATTCAAAGTAATACCTATATTTCATCCTGCTGCGATGATGTACAGGCCAACTATCAGGGAGCATTTTGAAAACGATTTCAAGGTTATGGCTGATATAATAGGAACAAAATTTCAAAAAGAGGATGTTCAGAAAAAATTAATATAAAATGAATTTAATTAAACAAATTCAGGATTTGCAGAACTCAGAAATAAAAACTCAAATTAATGAGAAAATAAAGCAATTCCAAATAATGCAAACTCTCTCTTCTGAAGAGATATTTTTAGAATTATGTTTTTGTCTTCTTACTGCAAACTTTAATGCACAAAGAGCAATCGAAATTCAAAATCAAATACAAAGTCAATTTTTAACACTAAATGAAAAACAGCTTGCAAAAAAGCTTAAACAATTAGGACACCGGTTCCCGAACAAAAGAGCAGAATTCATCGCACACAATCAAAAATATTCACAATCACTTAAAGAACAATTAATTTCCCAAGAAAATGATCAAGAACGAAGAGAATGGCTTGTAAAAAACATAAAAGGTTTAGGAATGAAAGAATCATCTCATTTTTTGAGAAACATAGGTTTTCTAAATCTTGCAATTTTAGATTTTCACATAATAGATGTACTTATAAAAAATAAACTAATAACACAACCAAAATCAAAAACTCTTTCAAAAAAATTATATCTTGAAATAGAAAATAAACTTGAAAAATTAGCAAACAAACTAAATCTATCACAGGGAGAACTTGACTTCTATTTATGGTATCTCGAAACCCAGAAAATTCTAAAATAACAAATACAAATATAGTTAAATTAGCAAATCATAGTAAATATATAATAATGACAAAAAACATATTTGATTTTATTTATGAACCTCATGATGACTCAGACTTTTTATTAGATACTTCTTTAGAACACCTTGAAAAAAGTCAAAAGAATAAAATGAAAATCTGTGAAGTAGGCGTTGGTTCAGGATATGTTATAGGCAACATTGCAAGAAAATACAAAGACAAATTTATATATTTTGGAACAGACATAAATCCTGGTGCAATATCCTACACAAAAAAATTCTTTAACAGGCTCGAAATAAATATAGACTTAAAAGAAACAAACCTGCTAGATGACCAAGACCAACTTTTCGATTTGATAATATTTAACACGCCTTACCTTCCTTGTGAAAAAGACGAAGACTACAAATCACTTTCTCTTAAAGACAGAGCAATTTACGGAGGTAAAAAAGGTTACGAGGTTATAGAAAAATTTATCTATCAGATAAATGATAAATTAAAAGAAAATGGGGCAGTTTTAATGCTTTTCAGTTCACATTCTAACTTAAAATACATAGAAGAACTACTAGAAAAAAATAAATTCGAATTTAAAATAATAAAAGAAAAACAGATATTCTTTGAAACACTCTATGTTATGAAAATTCAAAAATCAGAATTTCTAAAATCTCTTTCTCAAAAAAACATCAAAAACATAAAATACTTTACAAAAGGAAAACATTCATATATTTTTGATGGAACATATAACAATGATAAAATTATAATAAAATATGGAGAAGAGAAAGACTTGCAAATTGAATCAATGTTTCTCGAAAAACTTCAAGACCAATTATTTGTGCCAGTTACATATCTCAAATCAAAAAACTATGTGATAATGGAAAAAATTATTGGAAAAACAATAAAAAATTATCTAGAAAAAGAAACTGACAAAGAAGACATAATAAAAGTTCTAAACAAAATACTTGAAATCACACAAACTTTAGACAAACTTAAAATTAATAAGTTCGAACTTACAAATCCTTATAAACATATTTTCATAAGCAAACACTTGGGAGTCAAATTCATAGACTTTGAAAGATGCCTTTATACAGAAAAGCCAAAAAACACTACACAGTTTCTAACATATATCAGAAAACAAATTCCCTTATTTAAAACAAAAGGAATAAACATAAGTGCAAAGAAGATACTAGAGATATCAAAAAAACACAAATCAAAAAAGATAAAGAAAATTCAAATAAAAGATATTCTTGTTTAGTTATTTTACTCTGGAAAATTTCCGGAGATATGATAATCAATTGCTCTAAAACTTTTTATCTCTCTTATTGTTGAGAACTTGTTTCTTAATTTATTTATTATTTCATGATATTTTTTCGTGTTTATAATTTCCAAATCAAATTCTATATCATATCCGCCTGCAGAATACAATACTGCAGTCATTTCATTCATAGAATATATCTCTTTAAGAATCTCTTTTTTTTGTGAATAGTTCTTTAAATTCATCTTAATTCCATAGTAATCTCTTCCTAAAGCTAAAACATTAATATTTGCTTTGTATTTAATAATTATTTTTTTATCTTCTAGTTTTTTGATTCTTTGATGTGCGAGCATAGAACTTATCCCAATATTATGCGCTAATTCTATTAATTTAATCCTTGAATTTTTCTTTAAAACTGTTAAAAGTTTAATGTCTATTTCATCAAGTTCATATGTCTCTTCTAAATCAAATTTTTTTGGAATTTTTCTATCAGACTTTTTACCAATGAGATAATCTCTACTTAATTGATCGTAGTGTATAACATTACTAATAAATTTTTCTGCAATTATTGGCCTAAATGTATCTAATAGCCGTTGATAAAATTCATAAAATTCATATTCGGATTTCACAGAAATCAATAATGCATAATCCCATGCTCCCTCATGATCCCCATAACCCCAAACATTTTTTTCATTTTTTAAAAAATTGTTTAATTCTTTTTTTATTTTGTCATTTATATCCATTGTTTTAAGAAGTATTCTTTTTCTCAAAATTCCTAGTTTGTTAAAATTTATTATTGTTGAATATCCTAAAATAAAATTATTTTCTTCAAGCTTTTTAATTCTATATCCAATTGAATCTTTACTTAAACCTACTTTTTTTGCTATTTGAGCATTTGTTTGTCTGCAATTTATATCTAATTCATAAAGGATTTTTTTATCTTTTAGGTCTAATTTATACATTTTATTAACTAAAAATAAAATAAACTATATAAATCTTTTTATTTTGTGGCAAATTTCACCAAAAGATTTCTTATAAATTTAGTGACTACTAAGTGTATGGAAGAAAAAATCCAGTTCGTAGAATATATATTTGGCACTGATGTTATGGGGTTAAATTATATAAGTAAAATTGAAGAAGTAAGTTCAAGAGATTATAAAGAATTAAATAAAATACCTAATGAATGTTATGTTTTTAGATTTTTTGATCAAACTTTATTTAAAGCACAAGATGGGGAAGTTGTTTTTGGAAAACCAAAAAACATTTCAGGATTGTATTATCCTCAGGGACAAATAATGACTTTAGAAGAAATAAAAAAAGAATTTCCGCCAGAGCATACTTTGATTCAAAATATGAAGAAAAATGGTTGGAGAAAACAAGTAAAGGCTAGAGACGGACATTTTTATCCCTTAGATTTAGAGGATAGAATTGTATAATATATAAATAAATCTGAAAAATGAGTATTTGTGATTTTAGCAAAAATTATATTGGGAATATACCTTATGGTGAATCAAGAATGAAATTTGCATTTACAACATTTCCTCGACCATTTTTAGATACATCATTTAAAACTTTTGTTATTCCAGATTATTTAGAAAATTCTCCAAGTAAGATATATAAGTTTTTAATACAAGAATATGATGTTGAGTTTTATGATAGTTGTTATTTTAGAATATTAGAAAGAGAAATATTTAAGTTTAAATCAGGCGAGATTGCTACTGGTAAAGAAGTTGCAAATTTAATAGATTTTCTTTATTTCAACGGACATATAACTACTCAATTTTTAATGCAAAAATTTTGAGTATTATAACTTATCTAATACTAAACTTTTTTGCCCACTCCTCAACCTTCTTATCATCTCCATACTTGTGAGCTTTCCTTTTCACCTCTTCAAGAGTCTTCTCCTTATCGAGCCTATCCTTATTTTTGGAAAAGAACTTATCGGCAAAACAAATAATCTCTTCCTCAACAGAAATAGGTACCATCTCTCGCCTAGGCAAAGGCAACTTCTCTCGTTCAATCTCTTCTAAAGTAATCCCCAATCCGATATGCCTCTCGCAAACAAGTCCATGCTTAGGATAACCTTCCTTCTCAAGAACTTCTCGTCCCAGAAAGCCATGACAGATATACCTTTCTTGCCCAAAACACCCAAGACCGGGAGAATCTGTTAAAAATATACCAATATCATGAAGCATCGCAGCCTCTTTAATAAAAACCAAATCAGGATTCAAATGCTTATTTGCCTCAGCAATCTCAAGTGCTTTTTTAGTAACATTCTCACTATGTTTTATCAAAATTTTATAAGCTAAAGAATTTTTATCATAATACTTTTCTATAATTTCATATGGATTCATAAATAATTATAGAAATAAGTTTATATAAACTTTATTACTCAGGATAATATATTTCAATAGGTTTTGATTCATCAAACCCAAATATTGGTATTGGTATCCCACCAATCACTTCCTCAGAGGTTTTTTTGAAATATCCAAATGTTGTTGCTTTCCTCATTAAATTTGCGAGATTTTGTTTATAATTAGGATTCCATCCTGAGACACGCATTCTATTTATTGTTTCGTGTTTTTCTAGATAAAGTATGGATATGAGGTCTATTTCTGTAAGTTTCAAAATCTTTCTTAAATGTATGAACCTTATTCTTTCAATAGCACTTGAAGTAGGATTTTGAAATAAGTAAATATGGCTATGTGTACCCATTTCCCTGCCCTTTTTAGTCTCTTTATCTCTTTGTGTAACTAATTCCTTAACAAAAACTTCCGGAACATCTTTCCAGAAAGTCATAACTCTCTCTACTAGTTTATTAGTATCTGCTGGAAATCCGGTTGAATCCCAAGGTTTTCTAAATTCCTCGGCTAATCTCTCGTTCATTTTAGAAACAAAAAATAAAAATATTAATTTACATTAATGTAGGAGTATCTAACTTGCTTGTCTTCTCCATCACTAACTGCAAACCTTACAGGATACATTCCTGCCTCCGTGTTAGGGTCGATATAAACAGGAATTGTAACTGTTCTTTCTGCACCTGAAACAAGGTTAACCTCTTCTGTGTACTGAACACCTAGCTTCTGGCTAATCATTGTAATTGTAATCTCCTTGTCAGTATTCTCATTATTAATCAATCTAAATTGAATCTTGTTATATCCTGGTTCAAATTGACCTTTTAATGCTGTACTCATGTAATTGATTACGTCTGTACCCTTACCTCTGATTGAAGTTAACATTTCAGCTTCTTCAGGATACTGAAACATAACATTCTTAACAAGTGTGATGTCTGTACCGAAATCATCAGTAATTCTTACTTTGAACATGCACACAACATCAGTAGGAACTCTAAGTTCGAAATCCTGTGTGTTTGTGTTAAAGTGGAACAGGAAGCCATCGTTTAGACTTCTGGATGATTCTGCCATTGTAGTTAGCCAGTGGTTTCCATTATTCAAATGGTTATCAATACCATAGCAATTGATGATAGGCATTACATAAATCCTTCTTTGTCCCAATGTTTCATTCAAAACTTCAAGTGTGAAATCAAATGGTCCTGGAACGATAACTGGATCAATTTGCAAATCAACTTCGCTCAAGCTCAAGTTGTAATCTCCAGGTCTTGCAAACATCATAGTTATAGTCATGTTAACTTGGTTTGTACCATCATTTGCAATCAATGTGAATACTCCAAGGCCTGTAACATTGTAATTGTTCATCATGTAATCTGTAGCCATACAAGGAACAATAGTCCCCACGCTATTTATAACTAAAGTACATGTCATAGGCAAATTATTAGGGTGAGTCACACTCCAATCGAAATCCAAATTTGTAGGAACAAGGTTTCCATTTGAACTGTCCATTGTAAAGTAGTTGATTATAGGCTCATCAGGAATTACTGCATTAACTGTGATTACTTCAAATGCTTGTACTTGGTGGTAGAAGTCATTTACAGTAAGTATTGCGGTATAAACTCCGGCGTTTGCATAAGTATGTGCAATTCCATTCAGGCTAGCGCAATTAGTAGTTGTAACTATCGCGCTTCCATCTCCAAAGTCCAGACTACATGTCAAAGCATCCCCTTCAAAATCAGATACAACAACTACAAAGTATGTTGACAATGCTGCATCTCCATTGTCTGGGTTTGCGTAAAACATGTTAACTACAGGTGCTTGGTTGTTTGTTTGGAACACGAAAACCTGCTCGTATGCATAAGTTGTGTAAGTCCCATCATTAATAGTAAGCACTACATTGTATGTTCCCATGTACACATAATTATGTGCAATGCCATTCATGTTATCACATGACCTTGTAACTGTTGCACTTCCATCACCAAAATCAATTGTACATGTCAATGCATCTCCATCTGGGTCATTGATGTCTACAACGAAATTTGTATTAAGCGGTGCTGGTCCGTTGTCTGGGTTTGCGTAAAACGAATCCACAACAGGTTGCTGGTTGTCGATGAAATGCAACAAAACAGTATCAGTTGAGCTAGCACCCCAAGGGTCAGTAACAGTCACTCTCATAGTTACAGTATTAGGAATTGTTGTTGTAATGGTAAACAAATCACCATCAAAGTTCACATTTCCTGTACCTGAAACAACTTGGTAAGTAATAGTCAAATCCTCAAATGCATCATTGTAATCATACACATAATCACTTATGTAAAACATAATTGGATTTTGGTAATATTCTGTAAATTCAATAGGTAAGTCAATAACTGGTGCAGTATTATCTACATCAAGCACAATATAGATAGTCATGTCTGCTCCTACATGAACATCATTTGAAACACTGTAAAATCCTGGTTTTTCAACAAGGTAAGTGTAAGTTCCACCATAAACTCCGTCAAATACTGCTCTACCATTTGCATTTGTTGTCCTATCTTCATCATATATATGAGGCACTTGGAAGTAGTTGTCTTCGTCAATCAATTCGAAATTGATATCAGCACCTTGTATCCAGTCAAAGTTTTGTGATTGAATCACAAATGTCACTTCAAAAGTTTCAACAGGGTAAATTTGCAAATTCATAGTCTGATTTACGCTTTCACTAATAATACATCCAGTTCCAACTGGTTCTGTAACTAGTGTCACATTATAGTATCCTGGCGGTAAATCTCTTACATGTGAACTCAAATTAACAACATAAGTTCCCAAATTTCCATTATTTGTTGATAATGTATCTTGGTAAATTAAAACTCCCTCAAAGTAAAGGCTAGCTTCAAAATCCATAGGAGTTACAGCATTATCTCTCCATGCTCCTGCTTTGAAAGTCGCATACAAGTATTCTCCTTCCATCATTTGAGCAATATCTGTAGTCCAAGGTCCTGCTTGTGTGTTTGCAAGCATGAAATCCTGCGCTCTTGTCCAGCAAGTGTCATCCAAATCAATAGGATAGATTGTTTCAATAACTTCTGCCCAATCTGTTCCACCAGTAACAACCTGTTCATCTACAACTTCAGTTTCTACTCTGAACTTGATTTGTTCGTTCTCTAAAGCAGCAGGAGGTGTCCAGCTAAATGCAGCAAGACCTGCACAGGTATCAGCTTCAATAGGAATTGTAACTGTTTCTGACCTTAACGTTGCACCTGTGCTTAACCTTGTAATATCTAAATTGATATCAGTAGTTGCACTAAAATCATCATATCCTGCAGGAGGTGCTGGTCTGTAATATTGCGGATTCGCAATCCTGAAAGCAGAACAAACAGTCTCCTCAATAGTTACAGGAACTTCAACTTGAACCGGTAACAGAGGGTTTTCTGTGTTGATTATGTTCAATTCACCAATTTCTGAAACAGCATAAGCTACTTTTCTATATGTAAATTTCCATGCAGTTTCATCCATGCAAATATCATAATCACAATTGAACTGATATGTTCTCAAATACTTAGGGATGTAATTATCTCCGCTTGTGAAGAAATACTGGATGTACCCAAATGGTGCATTGATATTATTGTATTTAACAATAAAATTAACTATTCCACTACATTGGTCTCCAATTGTATCACAATCATACATATTTAATGTGTTGCCAGGAAGTCTGTACCCTTCAAGGCATTGATTGAACTTTGCAGCATTGTTTGGATCAACAGTTCCGTCTGGACCATAAAATGCCCAACATTTATAACTATCTCCCTTATAGTAAACTACGTTTGCAGGAGTTGCGCTTGTACAAGAAGAATCTTGACATTGAAAAGTCATAGCCTTCAAATTTGTTGGTTTATCATGAGTAAAATCAAATTGCAATGTGTCATAGAAAACCGCAGCATTTACAATGCTAACTAATATCGTAAATCCTAAAATAAGATTCATCACTAACTTACTTACCATTTTTTTAATATATTGTTATATAGATATAGTCGACTTTTATTTATAAAACTATCTATTTTTATTTACTCTCAAGT
>JBFHXM010000033.1:0-10468 GCA_041598975.1 Candidatus Woesearchaeota archaeon
AATATGTACTTAAACAAATCTATAATGGACGGTTTGAGAATATTGGGCTTTGACAAGGAAGTCATTAAAAGGGTTTCAAGAGAGAAAAGTCTTGAGGAGATTTTTCTAAGCACTCTTTTTTTGAATTACTTGATTGTCCTAGTGATATTCTTCATAACCTTGTTGTCTAACAGTCTTGAGATTGCAGGCAAGGAAGTGAATCTCCCTGTTTTATGGGGTTTGCTGATGGTTTATCCATTCACATTCAATCTTTTCGTTTATGTCAAATACGGAATATTTGGTCTTGTTGCAGAGATGCTCAACAAAAACAAGAAAGTTAAGCCTTTGATTTCAGTAGGCTTTCACACTGCAATTGTGTATGCAATTCTAATCTATGTTATTGCCTTAATTAGTGTTTTTAACACAAACCTTGGATTGTTCTTAGCAAGTGTTTTCCTAGTTTACTTCTTGTATACTATGTTTTTGTCAATATCTACAATATACGATTATTCGTTAGGCCAAACATTGATAATATTATTCATTCCGTTGTTGTTATTGTCATTTGCTTTGCTGTTGGCACTCCCATTCATTCCATTAAATGAGATGTTGGCTATGCTTTTTTCATAATTGCCAAATCAAATCAAATTAAATTTAAAATTTCTTCTTTGAACTTTTTTGCAACGCCTGCATTTCTTATTACAAGTATGTTCTCGTCATTGTACCTGTCTCCGGACTTTGTCGGGTTCATGCTCCCTGTAACAACTATTTTCTCATCAACAACAAAGACTTTGTGATGCATTGTGTTTTTGTTTTCGTCAAGATGCACATTAAAACTTGCATTAAGCTCCAAGGTTCGGCTTCCCAAACTATTTTTCATTCTGTTTTCGATAATGCCTGTAACATTAAGTCCGCTCTCTTTCTTTTCCACAAGCATGTTTTCAATCGCGTCCGAGGTCAAAACAAAACTTGCAAAAATTATCTCTTTCTCTGCATCGCCCAATATATTCACAATCTCTTCCTCACAACCATTTTGCGGGCAAAAATAATTAGATATGATATAAGAATCTGCAGGCGAAACAAGTGTTATGTTGTTGTAATGCAAAATATTTTTTTTCGAAGAGCCAAACAACCCTTTTTTCATCTGTTCAAACTCTGCAAGATAGTTTTTTGACAAGTATTCAGATTCAATAATAATCATATTATTGTTATTTTTGAAAAATCCATTGAATGTAGGATTTGTAGAGCCGGTAATAACAACGCTTTGGTCAATAATGCAGAACTTGTCATGCATCAGCTTGGTTCTTGGCTCGTCACTATATATCTCCACGCCCACGCCCAAAATTTTCACGCCTTCCTCTAAAACATTATCATTATCAACAATAAGTTCAACATCAATCCCTCTCTCAGAAAGATTATTCAAAACATAAGACAGGTTTGCATAATCAAGTTCATAAAACGCACATTTGACTTCATTCTTTGCACTTTCAAACTCAGAAACCATTTCGAAATAACAATCATTCTGCGGGCAAAAAACAACTTCCATATCCCTTTTCACACTCTCAACTAAATTGTATTGTGTTTTCACTCCAATCTCTTCTTGAACATTTCCGCCCACACTCTTCCCATCAACAACTATCTCAATATCACACCCTGCAAAAAAAATCAGGAAAAAAAGAAAAACTCCTCGAAAAACTATTTTCATCACTTTTGATTCAATCATAAACTATAAAACAGACTCAAACATTTATAAAATTAATATGAAACTCTCCGAGCATAAATTAATAAAAATTACATTTGTCAGTTTCATTCTGCTTTTCTTGTTAGTATACATAATAGACTTAAATTACAAACTAACTCCTATTCCTATTTCGGAAATAGACAAAACAAAAATAAACAAGCGAGTTGCAATCAAAGTCGAAGTTGCAAGTCAGAACCTGCATGGCAACACACTATTTTTAACTCTATCTGACAAGAACAACGAAATAAAAGCAGTCATATTCAATCAAAACGAACTCTTGGAACTGCAAGGCGAATACTATTTTCTCGGCAAAATCTCATTATATAACAATGAATTGGAACTTATTGTGGACGAAATCAAGAAAAGTTTATAAAAAATAATTCTTTAATATAGAATATGGCTGTCAAAATAGACGATTTTTCTAAATTAAAATACATCGATTACGGAAAAGTCTTTTTAGTTCTATATTTTAAGAAATTCACCTGGAAAAAGGAGCTCCAGAAAGAATTCAACATACCGACTGAAATAATTACCAATTCAATAAAAATATTAAAAGAATGGGACTTGGTTGCAGAGGTGGATTTTGATGCAATCTCACTCGAAAACCAAGAAAACATCTGGAACATGAACTCTTCTTTCTATGATTTGCTCAGCAAGAAACCGAAAATATACAAAACTACGCAAAATTACAACGAAGGACAAGGCTACTATTTGTTTGAAAACCTCAAGGAAAAGGCAAAAACGAATGAAAACCTAGCAAATTTCATAAACCTAATTCTTTCAAAAACAAAATCAAAACCTGATCTCGACCCAGAATTGGAAAAAATCCTGAAAAACGCGCAAGAGAAGTTCGAAGTGAAAATAGACCGGGAGGACATAGAATACTTCAAAGTATTCCTTGTACTTTTCATGAAAGGGTTTTCCTGGAAAAAAGAGCTTCAAAATGACTTTAACATCTCTTCAAGCGTGATAAACAAAGCAATAGAACTTTTAGAAAGAAGGGGTTTTATAATTACAAAAGACTTCTGGAGTCTTGACCTTGATTCACAGGAATGCATAAGAAGGCTCAATGGCGCTTATTCGTACCTTATAAAAACCCATCCGAAAATTTACACATTGTCAATAGAAGGAACCCAGTATGGTAAAAATGTTGTTGGCAATTACAAGCAGGAAGCGAAAAACAACTCATCATTAAGAGCAACTATAGAGTTCATAACAGAAAAAGTAAGAGCATACCAACTACTCAAAAACAGATTTGAAAAAGAGGAGAACAGCCTTTTGCCAAGAAAAAGGGTAGACTTTGACACAGGAATTATTTTCGAAACAGACACGAAAAAGAAAATGGAGTTTGAAAAGGAACTCAAGATTGCATCATTAAACCTAAAAAAGGAGGTGCTTGAAAGCAAAAAGCAAAACCTTCTCTCTGACAAGCAAAAGAACGAGCTTATGGTTTTAACTTCAAAAAACCCGCTTGAAATAGTAGAAACAGAAAAAAAACAAGATTTCGATTCAAGAAACAAGGTAATTTATAACAGCAGTCTTTTAAACAGCATTGAAAGGCGGGAAGTAGAAAAAATCCTTGGCGAAACGGACAATATTGAAGCAAAAATCGGACTTAATGAGGAAGAAGTGGAAGCTGAGCATTTTGAAAAAGTGAAAGAATTAAAAAAAATCCTAGGATTGGGAACAGAAAGCAAAAATCTTCAGCAGTTAAGAGAGGACGAAGCGTTGTGCAATACAATAATAAAACAAATAAAATCAAAAGGATGGATGGACGTGCTTAGCGTTCAAAGAGCTTGCGGTAACGATAGGACTTTTAACATATTTCAGAAAATGGCAAAAGATAACAACATCACTGACAATGGAGAAGACTTTATCTACGAAAAATAAAAATCAAAAAATAACAAATATTTATTCTAAAAAATAAATAAAAAATTTAATCAAATGCATGTTTAACATGATCATTAAACCCTAAATACCAGATAATTAGTGCATCAACAAGTATTACAAAAATTGATGCAAACCCGCCAGCCATTAATGCAAAAATCCCCCCTAGAAGCTCTAAAGCAACCAAGATTATCACAACAATTCTTGCCCAGTTTTGACCTAACCACAGCCCTCTGGCCACGAAAAAGGTTAATATTGCAAGAAGCAGCAAAGGTATTCCTATAATTGATGCTAACATCCACCCTGCGAAATCTATCCACGCAGGCAAAGGCAATACTGAAACAAAGAAGAATGCTCCAAAAAATATTCCCAAAAAACCAAGGAATAGAGATATTGCAATGATATAACCTATTATTGAAAGCAATTTAACTCCAATCGGCATATTTTTTCCCATAGTACCTTTTTATGATTTTTGTCATTTAAAAACATTTCGAAACGGCGCATAACACCAAATATTTATAAAAAATGAAAATTTCATCATATTTAATGGCATCTGAAGAAAAAAGAGTGACTCCAATGATGAAGCAGTTTCTCGAACTTAAAACGCAGTACAATGATTGCATACTTCTGTTTCGGGCGGGCGACTTTTACGAGACTTTTTACGATGATGCGAAAATTTGCTCGAAAATTCTTGGGATAACGCTTACAAAAAGGGGCGATACTCCAATGGCGGGCGTACCTTTCCATTCCATAACTCCTTACATAAGAAAACTTGTCCAGAACAACTTTAAAATTGCACTATGCGAACAGCTTGAAGATCCTGCCCAGGCAAAAGGACTTGTAAAAAGAGGTGTCACAAGGGTAATCACACCTGGAACAATCCTAGAAGATGAATACCTTGCCTCAGCTGATAACAACTTTATCATGTGCATATACTCGCCAAAAAATATCTCCGAAAAATATGGGATTTCCCTTGTAGACATAACCACAAGCGAATTCATAACAACAAAAGTTCAGAAACTCGATGACGTGAAAACAATAATAAAGAAATACATGCCAAATGAAATAATAATGAATGAAAGCTCCTTTGTGAGAGGGCTTAAGGAATTTATAAAAACCTCTGGCATATACTACAATTTCCTCTCTGACATCAGATTCAACTTAACTTACGCAAACGAAATCTTAAAAAAGCAGTTCGGTTTGAGAGGAGGCGAACTCGGACTTGAAGACGACTTTTCGATAATCTCAAGCGGCGCCTTGTTGTTTTACATATACAAGCTCCAAAAACTCGACCTCTCCCACATAAACAAGATAAAGTACATCAATCTCAATTCGAACATGGTTCTCGACAGCATAAGTTTAAGAAACCTAGAAATAATAGAGAGCATATTTTCAAAAGACAACAAGCACACATTATTTGGTCTTTTAAACAACACTAAAACACCTGCAGGTTCAAGGCTTCTAAAAAAGCACCTAACATCTCCATTACTTGAAACATCAAAAATAAAAGAAAGACTCGACGCTATTGAGGAATTAAATGAATTGATATTTGAAAGGGATGAAATAAGAATGCATCTGGATGAGATAAACGACATAGAAAGAATAACTTCAAGGATAAGCTCCCAGATTGCAACTCCAAAAGACTTATACGCGTTAAGATGCTCACTTGAAAAACTTCCTGAAATAAAGTCTCTGCTTCAAATTTTCAATACTAAACTGATAAAGGACATATCAAAATTAGATGCCCTCTCATCAATCTGTGCCGAATTGAAATCTGCAATAATTAAAAACGCACCTTCGCATACAAGGGACATAGGCTATATAAAAAAAGAGTACAACTCACAATTAAAAGAACTTTTTGACCTTGCGTTCAATTCAAAAGATTATCTTAACGAGCTTGAAGAGGAGCAAAGGTTGAAAACGGGAATAACTACACTTAAAATCAAATACAATAGGGTTTTTGGTTACTTTGTAGAGGTTCCAAGGTCGCAAACAAGCAAGGTCCCGGAAAACTTCATACCAACACAAACACTCGCAAACTCGCAAAGATATACGCTCCAGGAACTAAAGGAAAAAGAGAGCCTTATAGTGGGTGCTGAGGAAAAAATAAAAATACTTGAAAAGGAACTTTTCGATAGATTGATCCTAAAATTAAAGAATTACACCAAGACATTGCAAGACATTTCCTCAAAGCTTGCGACATTAGATGTATTAATTTCGCATTCTCTGAACTCGCAATTATACAACTACTCCAGACCAGAATTCAATGACGATAAAATTGAAATAATTGAAGGAAGAAATGCAATAGTTGAAAGAACAGTTTCAAATTACATTCCAAACAACACAAGCTTTGACGAAAATGAGACATTCAAGATTATAACTGGTCCGAATATGGCAGGAAAATCTACATACTTAAGACAGAACGCACTTATTTCAATTATGGCACAGAGTGGAAGTTTTGTACCTACAAAAAAAGCATTACTAAAAATATATGATAGAATATTTACAAGAATAGGGGCTCATGATGAACTTGCTCAAGGACAAAGTACATTCATGGTGGAAATGACAGAGACCGCAAATATCCTAAACAATGCGACAAAAAAATCACTAGTGCTTCTTGACGAGATAGGTAGGGGAACATCCACTTACGACGGACTTGCAATAGCATGGGCGATAACAGAAGAGCTCAATGATAAAGGATGCGACACAGTCTTTGCTACGCACTACCATCAATTGAACAAGCTTGCAGACTTTTATCCAACTATTGTAAACTATAATGTTGAAGTAAGGGAAGAAGGCGAAAGGATAGAATTCATAAGAAAAATTGTAAAAGGTGGCACAGACAAAAGTTACGGAATATATGTGGGTAAACTTGCGGGCATCCCGGCAAGAGTTCTGGAGCGGGCAAAAGAGGTTCAAAAAAATATTGAAGACAAAGAAGAGATAATGATAAAACATGAGTTTAAAAAATCTCTTGAAAAAAGGAAATTCAAAGCAAAAAAAACAAAATCGGACGATAAGAATAAAGGCCTTGGCGAATTCATTTAATATGTTTGTGTTCTGCTGTGTTCCGCGGTGTTACGCCAATTCCTTCCAATTTTCAGGTTAGTTTTAAATAGTGTTCCGGACAAAAAGAAGTACTCAAATTGTGAGGCAATTACAAAATGTTCAAAAAATTAAGAGCAATATTACTAATAATTATCATGGCATTTGCAGCACCTTCAATGGCGTTTGCAAGTAACGATACAGATAATAGTACTACTATAGATATTAATGTAACTAGTACTGATGATGATTCAGATGATAATCAATCAAATATGACTTCTGATGATGATTCCAGTGATGATGACGAATCAGAAATGGAAGACGAATCAGATGATGAAGTAGAAGATGAATCTGAAGAAGATGAAGAGGAAGAAGCTGAGGATGAATCTGGTGAAGACGAATCTAATGACGATGACGACGAGGAATCTGATGAAGTAGAAGTTGTTGATGAAAAAGAATTGAAAATTTTAGGTGACAATGTAGGTGCACAAGTTAGATTAATTCAATTGCAAAAAAGAATTGAAGGACAAATTGAAGCAGGAAACTTAATTATAAGTTCACTTGATTCAAACAGCACTGTTAACGTAACCAAATTGGAAAACATCATAGCAGATTTCGAGAATCTTTTAGTTCAGATTGAAGGTTTGGATATGAACCAGCCTGCAAATGTTTTAGCTGAAGAATACGTTGCAATTAAAGCTGAGGCAATCGCTCTTTCAAAAGAATTCCGAGACGAAGTTAAAGACAAAGTTAAAGCTGAAAAGAAAGAGAAATTGAAAAAGCAAATTAAAGAAAGAAAAGAAAAAGCTAAAGAAAATAAAGACGAAAGACTTGAAAAGCTAAAGAAACAATACAATGCTAAAAAGGCTAAAATCTGGATGGAGAGCATGGGTGTTGACCCAGAGCAAGTTAGAGCAAGAATCGAAGCAGGAAACTTAACAGCTGAAGAAGTTAAAGCAATGATTCATGAGCATTATAAAAACTTGACTCCTGAGCAAAAAAGAGAAATTTCCTTGAAAGTTAAAGAAGACAAAGCTGAATTGAAAGTTAAATCCAAAGAAAGAAAAGAGGAACTTAAGCAAAAAGCTGAAGAATTAAGAAAAGAATACAAGGAAAAAGCTAGAGAGCATAGGGAAGAATACAAAGAAAAGCTTAGAGAACAAAGAGAAGAGCACAGAGAGGAATTTAAAAAGCTTAGAGAAGAACATGAAGACGAGCTTAGAAAAATTAAAGAAGAAAGAAAAAACAGAATTGAATTCCACTCCGAAAGCGGAGAGACTGAAGTAGAAGTTGAAATCGAAGTAGAAGACAAATCAGAAGAAGAGGAAGAAGAGGAAGAAGATGACTCCGAAGACGACTCAACTGAAGATGATAGTTCTGACGATGAAAACACAACAAACAGCACTTCCACAACAGGGGGAGCTAATTAAAAATGAACATTAAAAATATGTTCAAATTTTTATTTGTTTTCATATTTTTTGTGTTTTTAATTTCAGGTTGTACTAACGAGGCAAGTACTAATGAAGATTTAAAAGTTGATACTGATGAAAATATTGTTGCTGATCCAGAAACAGAAGTTCAAAATACAGTTGATTCAGATTTTATCGATGACGATGTTGAAATTGGAGAATTAATCTAATCTTATTTTTATTTATAATTATACACAGATATTATTCTAAGACTATTTCAAAAAAACTAAAAAAAAGAATCGAGTGTCTTCACATTCTTGATTCCGTTCAAACTTCTGTTAATCATTGTTTCATCAAAATCTTTTGAAACAAGAAAGTCCCTAACTCCATCTTTGTCAATTTCATTAAATTTTATCTCAACATTCTCTTTTACTGGCATTTTCTTGAAAGTATTGAAAACCTCAATCCAAGGGTAAGGGAAATATTCATACCAATCAAGAATCTTGAACAACTCGTCCCATTTGTCTTTGTACTCCTTAACAAGCTTGAGAGCTTTTTTCGGCCCAATTCCTTTAACTCCTCCGGGATTGAAGTCAGTCCCGCATAAAATGGCAATGATAATAAGTTCCTCGTTATTGATATTCAATTTTTTGAGATTTTTTTCCAAGTCATAAAACTCGATAGGAACTTCTCTGTAAACACTTGAACCTGGTACTTTCCTTTTGTTTGAGACAGACAGGTTTCTAATTAAATATTTTGAACCGAACAAAAGAGAGTCGAAATCCTGACTTGCAAGGGCAAATGCATTGTTCTCCTTAACAATTTTCGCGGCCTGTGCTTCTCCTTCGCTTGGCGCATCTACAACAGGAAAGCCGAAATACCTGATTAATGCTTTCGCATCCTCTACCATGTTCTCATCAAGCTTGTTCAAGGCAGTTAGGGCAAACTTCCTTGCCTCCTCAATATGACCAACTTCAAGAGCTTCTCTGTACTTCTTATCTGCTTCCATCTTCTTTTGTGCACGAAGCTTTCTCTCTTTCTCCTTAAGCTTTGGCGCTTCCCCATCAAAAACAAAAATAGGCTTTATATTATTCTTTTTAAAATAAACACACCTGTTGAAAAGTCCCTTCAGATGCGAAGTAACATTCCCTTTGCTGTCTGTTAAGGGATTGCCGTCAGATTGCCGGATTGTGGAAAGAAATTGGTAAAGCATGTTAAAGCTGTCAATTGCAATTTTTTTATTAGAAATTGTATTAAGACTTATCTCTTCAAATTCAAGAATATCTTTGATTTGAACACCCATAATTGTTTATAACAATAATCATTTATATAATTTATGTATCTAATTTATAGGACTATAAATTATCAAAAGGCGATTTGATGTTGATAAGATTGTTTGTGGCAACTTTTGTGTAAATGGTTGTAGTTTCTAGCCGAGAATGGCCAAGAAGCTTCTGTATCAGACGAATATCTGTGCCAGCTTCAAGAAGATGTGTGGCAAAAGAATGCCTAAGCATATGCGGACTAACATTCTTGCTAAGAGGCTTTGATGCACGATGTAGTATTTTTTGAATAGAACTAATAGTATATTTTTTCCCTCTCATTGTTTCAAATAAATATTTAGTTTTAAATTCATTTTCACACAAATATTCTAATAATTCATCCTTTAAATTTTGAGAAAGAATAGTAATTCTATCTTTTTTACCTTTTGCTTGTTTAATATGGATAGTATTATTTTTAGTATTAATATCATCTCTTTTTAAATTAACTACTTCAGAAACTCTTAAACCCGAGGAATAAATCATTTTAATCATAAAATTGTGTTTTTTATTTTCAATATTTCCAAATAATTTTTTTAACTCTTCTTTATTTAAAACTTTAGGTAATTGTTTCTTTTTTTTAGGTCTGGGGAATTTTTCAACACTAACAATATCTCTATTTAAAACATTCAAAAACATAAAATTAATTGAAGCAATAATCAATCTTATAGTGCTTTCTTCATAATTTTTATCAATTAATCTTAAGATATATTTTTCAATATCTGTTTTTTGAGCTTCTGAGGCGGGTTTAATATACCACTTCATAAATCTTGAGACATGATACTCATAATTTTTTAGAGTTTTTCTGCTAAAACCTCTCAATTTGAGCTTTTCAGATAGTTTAATTAGTACTTGTTCATTATCCATAACAAGCAATAAAATTCTAATTATAAAAACATTTCTAGTAAAATTGGATAAAAAATTTCAAAAATCGGAAATTTTTCCGATTATACGGACAATTCTTGTCCATCTAATAGTTGTGAGACACAAATTTGAATTTGCCTCGCTCCAGCTCTGTCCCCTCGAGTTTTGGCCGAATTGCTTTCATTTAACTTCTCCAATCTTACATAATTTTCCAAATTATTCCAGAT
>JBFHXM010000034.1:0-10449 GCA_041598975.1 Candidatus Woesearchaeota archaeon
AAATAAAAAGCACCTGGAGAGATTTGAACCCTCGACCTGCGGTTTACAAGACCGCCGCTATAGCCACTAAGCCACAGGTGCATTAGTAAAAATAAGGAAAGTTGTTTGATTTAAAAACTTTTTGGAAAGAAAAATAAGAATATTTGGAACGATAATTTAAAGATTATTTAATTTGGATTCGATAACGCTTAAGTTGTTTTTAATCCTGTTTAATCTGTTTGTTTTTTTGTTAAGCACTTCATCTTCGTCTGTAACAACCACTCCTGATTTTTTTGCCTTGCTTTTTGCAAGTTCTTCCCTTAATCCTGCCTTAGTTTCCACGAGGTTTTCTTTCACTTCCTCGTCAACATCTATGTCAGTTTCAACTTTAACCTTGTCAAGTTTTAAAAGCTTAATTTGATCTTCGAGTTCGATTAATTCTTTCTCAGTATATGTGATAATGTTTTTTACATTAGGAAGCAGTTTTTTCAAATCCTGGTATTTCCTGTTTAATTTTAGAAATGATTTTTTAACATTGTTCAAATGCGCAGTTTTCTCTTTTCTCAGTTCCAAGATTTTTTCATATTCTGATTGTAAAACCAAAGAATTTTTTATTCCAAAGAGCAAATCCTTTCTTTTTTGGGTTGCATTATGCAAGCAAATATACAAATCCTCATATGTTGTATCGTTTTTTGTTGTCATTTTCATAATACTATGTGTTCCAACCTCATTAGTGTATCTTCAAGATGGTTTTCCCAGTTCTCAAAGATTTTATTTTCTTCAAGATTTAATTTATCATAGGACTCAAAATACTCCTTAGTCTCATTTTTCAATTCTTCTATTTCATTCAATAATGTAACTATTTCGTTAATCCTGTCAATTCTTGCATAAATCTCTCTTTTTCTGTCTATCATTTTTTAATTTATTTCTCGAAAATCAAGTTGTCAACTTCATATAACTTATCTTCAATAAATTGAAAACTTTTCCTTAAGTTATCGTACTCAATGTCTTCTTCTGCTTTCAAGTCCAAAAGTTTCAAATGAGTTTCTGATGCATCCTTAACCTTAACTTTAACATCTTCTACAATTCCAAGCAACGATTTAAATTGCTTTGTTGTAAGGAAATATGTTTCATTAGGTGCAACAACTCTCCTATCTCCTTTTGAGTAGTGCAAGGAATCTGTTATTTTACTAGAGGAAGCAACACCTTTGTGTTCAACAGGATCATAATCCTCACTTTCCTTTACCAGTGGAGCTGAAGGCTTGTTAACACTTTCAATTTGTTTTGGAGAGTCATCTGCCTTTCCAGCAATCTGAGTTTCCAATTCTGAAAAATCGAATAATGAATCATCACTTAGTATTTTATCATCATCAAGGCCATCCTTCTCATCATCAGAGAGAGGGGGTGCTTCAGGAGCTTCCACATTTCTCATAGATGCAGGTTTTTGAGCCACTTCACTTTTTATATCTGCAAAGCTTCCCCCAGGGATTGGAGGTGGGCTAAGCGAATCTACGCCAGGAGTAGGTTCTGGAATGTTCCCTACTGGGGGCAGTGCTTGCATACTATCTGCTTTAGGTGGTGCAGGAGGTGCTTCTGCGCTACCACTATTTTTCTTTCCAAATAAAGCCATAATAATTTTTTATATAATTTTCTATATAATGTTTATTTATTATCCTGAGAATATGAAAGCAAGTATTCTCTAAAAAGTAGTGTATAAAAAAATCGTATTCTTAATTTGACTCTTTTAGTTCAATAACCTTTGAAGAAAGGCTTAAAATCTCTTTTGGAGAGTTTTTTCCTGTTAATATCAATTCGTTATTAACTTCTCTTAAAACACTTAAAACATCTTGCAAATCTAATATTCCTTTGCCAATCATCGTGTTTAATTCGTCTGCTACAACAGGAGATTGTTTCTTAAGTGAAGTTTTCAATAAGTCAAGACTTTCCTTTGCTTCTTTTGAATCAAGTTGTATGTTTTCAATTCTGAAACCTCTGCCATCAAATCTTCTAATTCCAGTTTTGACAAAATCAAATGAGCCATAAAGATTGTTCTCTTTTGACCACTTTTTCAAAGCAGAAAAAAAGAATGCGTCACCATAAATATCGTCTCCTTTGTCAAAATAAATCAATTTCACAGATTTCTTGTATATGAAATTTCTAATCAGTTCGCCAAGTGCAAACAGAGATTTGCCCCTTCCTTCCCCAGTAATGTTTACAATTTTCTTTTTGGTCAAGGCAGTATTTTGGTCTTTCACATAATTGCAAGTTATGCTTTTATTGAAGTTATCTTTCAATTTGATAAAATCATTTTCATTTTTTATTGTTAAGACTATTTTTGTCAAAGGACTTCTGTTTTTGAGTGTTGCTATAAGTTTTATCTTGTTTTTTTCCTTGAGCAAGAAATTATCAAATATCACCAAATCATAATTTAAAAGAGATTTCCAAAACATCTCGTCTGCGATGTTGCAAAACTCTACAAGAGGGATTATTGTTTTTGAAATTTTGTTTTCATCAACATAGTTATACATGTCAACTTGGAATCTTTTCAGAGATTTGATGAAAGAGTAAGACAAACTTAAGTTTTCAATGAAATTGATAAATTTTTGTGCGTTGTTCTCAAAACTTACAAAAGCCACCTTCTTACCCTCTCCCATAGCCCTAATCAAATATCCTATCCCTAGTGAAGAAAAATTCTCGATGTTTTTATCATAATAGATTCGACTAATTTCAGAGGTTTTAAACTGGCTCATACATATCATATTTTTTTATGTTATTTAAATTTTTAGTTTCAGTTTCAAGCGCAACATTTAATAACTCTTGTTTCTTACAATTATTATGTTTATGACAACAATCCCAAGAAGGCATATTTATGAGAAATTGCTTGAGTTTGAGGACACGCTTTTAGAGATGCAGGCTTTGATTTATAATGAAGAATATTTTAATGAGTATATTGATAATTTCAATAATGAAAAGGTAAGTTTGCTCAAAGAAAATTTCAAAGAGGTAATTGCAACTCTTCCTTTGTTTTTAGAAAACAAAAAATTCCAAAAAAGAGAAGAGCTTGAAGCAGAAATAAAATATCATCTTGACAATGAAAAGGATACTCTTTCACTTATTAAAAAAGATAGAAACATCAAAAAAGACGATAAGGAGATTATATTTAAAATTTACGAAATATTCTCAAATTTGAAAAGCATAAAATCATATGATGAAGGGAAGAAAATTTTCAATTATCTTGACAAATTCGACCATTTAATTCCGAAAATGCTCGAGATAAGAAGAGACCATATGAAATGATTATTTCCAAATGTCACTTATGTTTACAACTGCTTTTCTCTGCCTTAAAACATCGTCTTGGCCTATTCTCGGACATGCAGAGTTCACCCAACATTCCACAAAAGGAAAGTTTTCCATTTCTTGTTCAATGAAGTTGTCGCCAATAAAAAAGTAGAAGTTTTTTTCTGGCCAGATTTTTTTGAGTTTGAGGCTAGATTTTTCGAATTCCTGGCCCCATTTTGAGGAAATGAAAACGCCAATATTTTTGCTAATGTGAAATTTCAAAAGGTTGCCTTTTCTTTTTTTGAATATTTTTTCAACCTCTGATTTTGTTATGGTTTGGATGCTGTTTTCCACAACATTTACAACTATAACGTCCTTGAAATTTTCTTCGTTTTCTTGTGCAAGCAGAAGAGCGCTAGGGTGGAACATACCATCACCAATGTAGACGAAACATGCTATGTCGACAAGGTTTAGATTTAGGTTGTCTTTGTAGGAATCACATCCTAAAATCTGGCCTTTGAAGGTTGCCCTATCTGGTTTAGAGGTTATTGGCTCAAGCCCATTTTTTTTTATTTCATCTAAGATGTAATTAAGTTTTGTTACAAATTGCACTGCACAGTATACCGCAATCTTTCCTTTTTTGTTTTTGGTGGTTTTTTTCAGTGTTTCTATGAAATTGTTTGGGAGCTTGAAGTCAATTCCGTATTTTGCAGTTAGATATTTTATTTTCATTTTACCACATCTCCTTTGTTTTTACAAATGTGCTATGTCCCCACTGTACACACAAGTCAAATTTAAAACCTTTTAGGTGGAGTGGGAGGTCACATGCACCAAAACACGTTCCCAAGTAAATCATAAATTCGGCGTTTGTTTTTTCTTCGAGTTCATCAACTATCTCTTTTGTATAATATTTTAGTCCGTCAGGGAATTGGAGAAGGATTTTTTTGTGTTTTTTAGAGTTGATTTCCTCAACCAAGTTATCAATTTCCAAATCGTAATATGTATCATACTTTTTTTCCATAGTAAAAGTTAATAATTGTTGTTTTATATAGTTATTTAAAAAGGAATTGCGAGCATATTCGCAATATATTTAAAGAGGTTTAGTTTTTTACTAGTATGGATAGAGAAAGTTGCAAGAGCATGACAAGAGATTTGATTAACAAGATTTACAATTCATCCAAATTAACAGATAGTCTGCTTGATGAAGTTAAAAAAGATATCGAACTTATGAACGAGTTCATTACCAAAAAGGCACCTTACAGAGAGTTGATTATTCTAATAGATAGTGCCAAAATGCAGAAAAACATGATTGTAAGGCAAAATTACAAGTTTTTAATATTGTCCAATCTTGAAAAAAGATACAAAAGATTGATTGAGAGTGAAATGACACAATAATCATACAGCATATACTAAACTATTATTGTTTTTCCGAACTTTGTTCTTCAAAAATAAAAGTTTAGAATCTACTGTTCAAAATAAAATTATTTTTATTTATTTTTAATTCGTAATTTTATTTCTTGACCAGCATATTTATAAATATTTTATTCTTGGTTTACTTAATGGATGATAAAGGATTACTAATTAAAAAAAATGAAAAAACTTCTTTAAAATATGGAAAAAATCCTTATGAGAGAACTTTCAAGGAACTTCTAAATACGGGCATTGTTGTTGTTGACAAAGATTCAGGGCCTACTTCACATCAAGCAACAGACAATTTGAAACAGATTCTCAGGGTCGGAAAAGCAGGTCACAGTGGAACTTTGGACCCGAAAGTTACTGGTGTTCTTGTTGTTGGAATTGAGAAAGCAACACGGCTTATGGAGTATATGCTAAAGTCTGATAAGGAGTATGTGTGTTTGATGTATGTTCACAAGCCGGTTTCTGAAAAACAACTAAATGATGCTTTTAAAAAATTCACAGGAAAAATCATGCAAACCCCTCCAATTGTAAGTGCAGTCAAAAGGGAAGAAAGGGAGAGGGAAGTTTATTCGATTGAGCTTCTTGACACTGACAAGGGCAACCAGGAGGTTTTGTTCAGGATAAGGTGTCAGCACGGAACTTACATAAGGAAGATTTGCAGTGACATGGGCGATTACCTTGGAGTTGGCGCACACATGAAGGAGCTTAGAAGGACAAAAGCGGGCCCTTTCAAAGAAGACGAACACATAATTTCCCTTGACAAGCTTCGAAATCTTTTAGATTTGCATGATGACACAAAAGAGAAACAATATGAGGAAGAGTTAAGGAAATATATTCTGCCAATGGAAGAAGCACTTGAAGATTTCAAAAAAGTTTACATAAGAGATAGTGCAGTTGATAGTATATGCCATGGAGCTGATTTGGCAATCCCTGGCGTTGCAAAACTTGAGAAAGACATTGAAATGGGTGAAGAAGTTGTCTTGATGACTTTAAAAGGCGAATTAGTTGGAATGGGAATGTCTTTTTTAACTTCTGATGAGGTTATGAAGAAGAAAAAAGGGGCTTTTGTGAAGATAAGCAAGGTTTTCATGGATGTTGACACTTATCCAAAAAGATGGACTTTTGAAAAAGATAAGTAATATTGTTAAGTATGATGTCAAAAATTTGAAAAATGAGGAAAATAGATTTAAAAATGGCTATTTCCATAAAAAAAGTGAGCGAAATCGAGTCTTTTGGATAAAAATTGAAGAAAAACGGATAAAAATTAATTCTTTTCTAGAAAATTTAAACTAAAGTTTATAAATGAAATTAGTTTGTGGAAAAGTATGGGAAAAATACTTGGCTTGAAAACCGTAAATGATGAGAAGGTGCTTGTTAATCTGGAACTTACTTCAAAAGAGGTTTTGTGGCTCAAAGGAAATCTAGAAGACATGCACATTTTTTCTGAAAATAATCTAGAATATGAAACAAGACTCATAAAAAGAGGCAAAAGAGAATCTACAAAGTACTTTCTTCTTCCAAAAGAGCTCAGAGACGACATAATGCCCTCGAACAACGTCTCATGCAACAAGATAAAAACAAAAACAAAAGAGATACTGATTTTCTCAGTGCCTATTTACAGCCAGGAAAAATGAAGAGAGTTAAAACGCATATTCAAGGTTTTGATGAATTGATAGAAGGAGGTTTTGTTGAAGGAAGCACAAACCTTGTAGTGGGAAGTTCAGGAACCGGAAAAACAATTTTTTCTTTGGAGTACATATACAATGGCTGTAAGAAAGAGAAAGAGATAGGCATTTATTTTACCTTTGAAGAGAAAAGGGATGATTTGATTAATCAGGCAAGACAATTTGGATGGGATTTGGAATCACTTGAAAAAAAAGGAAAATTAAAAATAATTTCTCTTGGTTTTGAAGACATTTCAAAAAACACGACCAAAGAAATAATGGAGATAGTGAATGGCGTAAAAGCAAAGAGAATAGTTATAGATTCCATCTCAACTCTTGCATATCTTACCCCAAACAAATCTTGCGACAAACATTCCTGCGAGCTTGAAACAAAAAAATTTGTTTATCTTTTCATTGCAAAACTAAGAGAATTGAAAGGAGTTACAACACTTCTTATTTCGCAAAAAGACAAGGGAGGAATAAGGACAATTGCCGAGTATCTTTGTGAAGGGATTGTGAATATAAAATATGAAACACTAGGAGGCAATTTTTCAAGAAACATGACAGTGAGAAAGATGAGAAAAACAAAAAACAACGAAGATTTGCATCCAATGGAGATATCAAACAAAGGCATCATCATACATAACTTAGATTAGAATGGACATGAAATTGGTATTCTCAAATGGCGGTTTGTATTATGAGAATATGCAATTTTTAATTTTCCCCTCCAATTCCTTTTTGACAATACTTCATCATTTAAACAAGAATTATCCAAGAGAAAGAGTAGTAAAAATGATAAGGGGGGCGAGCAAAATTGATTCAAAAATTTATTATGATAAAATCAAAGACAAAAAGATTCCAATAAACCTGAAAATTAGTAAATATCTCGAATTCATAAACTCCCTTGGAATTGGCGAGACAAAAATATTCAGGTTCACGCCCGACAAGATTTATTTTAATGTGCAAAACCTTGTAATGACACAAACTTACAATTACACTTTTGAAGAAAAACCAGAAGTTTTTCCAGAAGAGATAATAGTTGGGTTCATCAAACATTTTTTAGAAAACCTTCTTGAAAGAAAAATAGATGCGGAGATAGAATCTGTCAAAAACAGCAATCTCATTTTAAAATTCAATTTGCGTGGAAGAAAGAAGCATTTAGCAAATAAACATGCCTATCCAGAAGAGAAATATTCTACAGAAATTAATCAAATCTCGAAAAAAATCCTATCAAACAAGCATTTAAAATTAAGGTGCGGAGTTTTGCAATTATGGGGAATTTATGCAACAATCCTGCCGTATTTTTTTTTGATTGAACTTACAAAAAACTTCAAAGAAGAAGATATAGAATTTTTTAAAACACTCGGAAGAATGCAGGGAAAGGCTGCAGTCGGCATACAGCAAGACAGTTTTGGGATTGAAAAAGAGTTCCTTTTCAAACAAATTCTTCAGCAATTCGATTTTATAGGAATGGGCACAGTGAGATTATTACAAATCGAACCAAAAGTAGAATTTATTTTGAAAAATAATTTCTCAACACATTACAAAAAATATTATAGTAATGAAGAGTATTTTTTTCTAGAAAATTATTTTGTCAATGATGTTAGAGGCATCTACGAATCCATATATGGAATTACTGTTGAAATTATTAAAAAAATAGATAGGTTAAATAAGTATTACAAACTTGTAAAGATAATGGATTTTCGAGAGTTAAGTTTGTATGAAAGAGAAATTGATTCGTTTGTCAATGCAAAAATCCTTATTAACAAGAAGAAAAACTGATTTTCCTAACTCTGTTCAAACAATAAATCTTTATAAACGATATTTATAGATATATATTAGATGGATTATTACAATAAAAGTTTTGAAGATGTTTTTGAGGAACTGAAAACTAGCAAAGAAGGGCTTTCAAGTTCTGATTATAATATAAGATTTAAAAAACATGGATTTAATGAATTAAAAACCGAATCGAAGGTAAATCCTTTGAAGATATTTCTTGAACAGTTCAAAAGCTTTATCGTGTATATACTTTTATTTGCAACAGTAGTTTCTGCTGCAACAGGACATTTTCTTGACACAATCATAATTTTAATAATTCTTATTGTGAACGCAGTGATAGGATTTTTTCAGGAATATAGTGCACAAAGGTCTTTGGAAGCGTTAAAGAAACTTAACCTTGTAAGGGCCAAAGTTTACAGAAACAATAGATTAATAGAGATTGACTCCAAGTTTCTAGTGCCAGGAGACATAATTTACCTTGAATCTGGAGACAAAGTACCTGCTGATGCAAGAATCTTTGAAGAGAGAAGGCTCAAAGTCGAGGAGGCAGCATTAACGGGAGAGAGCTTGCCTGTGTCAAAGCATACATTCCTCATAGAAGGCCAAGTTCAGATTTCTGATCAAAAGAACATGCTTTTTTCAGGAACGTCAATAGCAGAAGGAGGGACAAAAGCAGTTGTTGTGAGAACTGGAATGGATACTGAGATAGGAAAGATTACAAAACTTATTACAGAAGCAGAACAGGAAATGACGCCTTTGCAAAAAAAACTGGATGTTTTTGGAAAGAAACTGAGTTATGCAATAATTGCAATTTGTGTTTTTGTTTTCATCACTTTAATTGTTACTAAAGGTTTTGAAGGCGATAACATACTTATTTTCTCTTTAGTTGCTATTTCGCTTGCTGTGGCTGCGGTTCCGACAGCGCTTCCGGCAGTAGTTACGATAGCTTTGAGCATAGGCGTTAAAAATCTGCTTAAGAAGAAAGCCCTTGTTAGAAAACTTTCCTCTGTTGAAACTCTTGGAAGCTGCAACATCATATGCACAGACAAGACCGGGACTCTTACTAAGAATGAGATGACTGTAAAGGAAGTTTGGACATTTGATGGAAATTCGCCAGTAACAGGAATAGGATACAATCCACAAGGTTTAGTTGAAAATCCTATCAATCCTTTGCTTTTCAGAATTGGGCTTTGCTGTAATAATTCAGACGTTTACAGAGAGAAAAATGTTTGGACAATTTCAGGAGACCCTACTGAAGCAGCATTAGTTGTGAGTGCAAGAAAGGCAAAAATTGGAGAGAAAAATTACGAAAAACTTGATGAACTTCCTTTTGATTCTACAAGAAAGATGATGTCTGTCCTGGTTAAAGAGAAGGATAACAACATAATGATGTATTCCAAGGGTTCGACTACTCACATCTTGCATTTGTGTACTCATGCCTTAGTCGATGGAAAAAAAGTAAAGCTGAATGACAAACTTATAGAAGAGATACACCAACACAACAATTTCTATTCTTCAAAAGCTTTAAGGGTTCTTGCTTTTGCGTACAAAGAGATTAAACATAAGAAAGAGTTCACAGAAGAGAGTCTTGTATTTGTGGGGCTTCAAGCGATGCAAGACCCACCTAGACCAGATGTCATAGATTCAATAAAAAAAACTAATCAGGCAGGAATAAGAGTTATCATGATTACTGGAGATTACAAAGAAACTGCAATTGCAATTGGAAATGAGATAGGCATTACTGGGGAAGCATTGACAGGAGACGACTTGGAGGCAATGTCAGATGATGAACTTGACAAGGCATTAAAAAATAATACAAATATATTTGCAAGAGTTATTCCTGAGCATAAACAAAGGATTGTAACGATACTTCAAAACCAAGGAAATGTTGTCGCCATGACAGGAGATGGAGTTAATGATGCGCCTGCACTTAAGAAAGCGAACATTGGTGTTGCAGTAGGAAGCGGAACCGATGTTGCAAAAGAGGCAAGTGATTTTGTTCTTCTGGATGATAGTTTTTCAAACATTGTTAATGCGATAGAGGAAGGGAGAGGAATTTATGATAACATACAAAAATCTATCATGCTTTTGCTTTCAGGAAATTTTGGGGAGATGTTGATTATATTTCTGGCAGTAATTTTTGGATTCAATCTGCCTTTGACAGCCATTCTTTTATTATGGATTAACATGGTTACAGATGGAGCTCCAGCATTAGCTTTTAGTGTTGATCCACATAATAAAAACATCATGAACAGGAAACCCATCAATCAAAAAGAAGGCATATTGCCAAAAGATAAGTTAATATTGATAGGCGTTTTAGGAATTATTG
>JBFHXM010000035.1:0-10385 GCA_041598975.1 Candidatus Woesearchaeota archaeon
TATGAAATTTATTATTATACTTATATAAATCCTGACACATATATATTGGCTATGACTTTATTCGTTATAGGTTTTTTAACACTATATAAATTCACATTAAAAAAAGAAGATTATTCATTTAAATCTTTATTTTTGGTTTATTTAATTTTGTTACTAATATTTGTATTTTTACAAGTTGGTTATGGTAGTAATACGGATTGGTTAACTTTTCCCCTTCATCTCATAGTATTTTTCGCATTTCAAGTAGTATTCCTACTAGGATACACTATACTATACCATAAAGCAAAAAAATGAAAAACATAAAATTATTTTTTATATTTTTAAGTATTTTTAGCATGAGCATACTAATCCATGCAACAGAAACCAAAAGTCTAACAAATTTCATAGACTTTCAAGTAACTGATTTAAACTACAATTCTACTAATGGTAATTTGAATTTCACAATAAAAAACATAGGCGATAAAGATGCAATTGGTTTTTCAATTAGAATTTTTAATGAACATTTAAAAGAGGAAAAAACTTTATTGGTTAACTATTTGAAAAGCAATGAAAGTAAAAATATAAATCTTGATGTGAAAAAAAATCAAAGCAGAATTTACTTATACTTGGATTTTTACAAACAGATTAATGAAAGCGACGAAGAGAATAATATTGTAAAATGGCCTTTCAAAGCCGAAGTTTGCAATGACAATATTGACAATGATGGAGATGGTTATGTTGATGAAAGTTGCACAGAATTATGTCCGGAAATGTCGTATGCAAATCGAGATTACTGGGCGAGAGTATGGTGCGACGTAAATCTGAATAGCTCCTTAGAAATCTATGACAATCTCACGAACATAAATTTTGCTCTCGACTGGAACAAAGGAATAATAAACAACATAAGTGCGGACAACTTATCATTTAGGATGGGGAGAACGATAAATGTGATTCATAACAATTCTGTGATTTCCTTAAAGTCTAATGATGGCGCGAAGATTTGGATTGATGAAGTTCAAATATTAAAAGACAATGTTTCTAGTTGGTTTAATAATTACAAAATTCATAATTTGACTTCAGGCTTGCATAAGATAAAAATAGAATATTTTGACAAGAAAGGAAACGCAAATATCGAATTTAGTATGTACAATAAATCTTACGGGAAAGAAGTAATAAAACCAATGAAATCAAAAAATAAAAAATAATTAATTTTTCTTATAGCATGTAATTTGGTATGTGTACTTGCCATTGTAGGAACTCGGGTGGATAGTAAAATTTCCAAACCCGGTACCTTTTAACTCCGCCAGCAATCTTTCCAAAGTAAACTTTTTTTGCAAAATGTCGTTTGCAAATTCAATCCCGTCTGTTTTCATCTGCTTCCATTCCTCAGGAAATTCTTGTATGACTCCTTTCTCTCTCAACTCTTTTTCCATCAAACTAATTACGCCCCAATAAATGTCTGGCACATATGCCCAGGACGCGCAAACAAACTTACCGCCTTCTTTCAAACTATCGTAGACTGCACCAAGATATGCGGGAATGTCTCTTGGGAAGGGTAGAACAATCATCGATGTTGCACAGTCAAAATAGTTATTAGGGATGTTCAAATCTGGAATGCCAATCTCACCATATGAAACTTCTAGATTTTTTTCCAAAGAAGAACATTTTTTCTTTAAGATTTCCAAAGCTTCTCTTACAACATCAACTGCAAAAACTTTCTTTCCTTCACTTAACAAATTATATGTCAAATTGCCTGTTCCAGCTCCCGCTTCAAATATTTTTTTCGCACTTCCAACCTCCTTTAAAAACCAGTTCAGCATATTTAAATATCTCTCCGAGTTCATTTGCAGAATGTCATACCCATTATCAAAATAATCTCCTTTCTCTTGCCAGTAATGTTTACTTTCTTGCTCCATTTTATGCTGCTAACAATTCCTCCTTGTGTTTTTTCTGCGTGCTAATTTCGTATATTGAGCAGTCAGCTTTAATTTCTCCATAATCGCCCCTGTATATGATATTGTGGGAATAACTATGCTGGGAATACATTGGAATGTGCTGTGTTAGGGATGCAACAATCAAAGCATCAAACCCGTTTTGTTTGGACACGTCCAAAGCCTTTTCCAGCAATGCAGACGCAATGCCTTTTCCTCTAAACTTTTTATCTACAATAACTCTTGAAATTTCGCCTATCTTCCTTCGTCTTGCTCTAAATTGGTCTAAAGAGTAAACTTTGTCAGATTGAAGACCTTTTTGCAAGTCATCAACTATTATTCTCAAGGTTCCAATAATTTGTTCATTATAAACATATTGCAAGGTTAGGGACCTCTCATCATAATCATCAAAATTTATGCCGGGAATTTCTTCAGAAAATTGCGCATCATATCCTATCTCTGCATATACTTTGCTTCTTAATTGCCAGGCTTTAAGCATAAAAAAAGGATCACTTGTTAAAAAGTCAGATTGCGAATTTCTTGCCCCGTTATGATTCTCTTTTAATGAGCTAGAAAGTATTTTCACTAATCTATTTTTTGCTCTTTTATCGGGAAGAATGTTTTGTTGTTTTAGAAATCTTTTGCAGGACTTTTTTATTTCGTCCTCAGACATTATTAATCTGCTCTTTTGTTGCTTTTTTGGATTACCTTGTACTTTTTTTACAGGCCTATCGCACATAGATATAGAAAAACTATTTTCTACCATGTGCGTAATTTTTAATACAACCAATTTTATAAATAATTTTCACAAAAAAAGGAAATAAATTATGTTTCTGTGAAAATAAATTTGTTTATGGATAAAAAAACAATATATTTTATCCCAAAAAAAATTTCAATTTATAAGTTTTGCACTTACTTTAAAAATTAAAAAAGGGTCAAGCCCGGGATTTGAACCCGAACTATAGGAGCCACAACCCTATGTGCTAACCAGGTTACACCAACTTGACCATCATAGAATAGATAAAAATAATTTGGAAACATATATAAAGGTTTTCATATTTTTATCTAGTATATAATTTTAATAATTATTGAAAATATAAGAAAATGTCAGAAATAAAATTAACACATGCAACATCCTTGAAGGCGGGAAGTTATCTTTTAGTAGATGGAAGCCCATGTATTGTTAAAAGTACGCAAACATCTCGGCCTGGAAAGCACGGACACGCAAAAGTGAGAATCAAGGCAACAGACATTTTTACTGGTTCTACAAAAGAAATTGTAAAACCTGGACATGACAATGTAGAAGTTCCTGTTATCTTGAAGAAAAAAGGACAAGTATTGTCAGTTACAGGAAATGATGTTGAATTGATGGATATGGAAACATTTGAAACAATCACTGCAGACTTGAGTTTTGCAGAAGAAGACATCAAATCCAGTATTGAAGCAGGTCAGACAGTATTGTTCTGGCAAGTTGTAGGTAAAATATTGATTAAACAAATTACACAGGAGGCAGATTAAAATGGGTACATTTCCAGAAGCAAACGCGAGATTACATAAAAACATGTATGTGTGCAGAAAATGTGAGTCTAGAATAAGGTCAACTATTAGTAAGGCATTAGCAGGCAAGGTTGTTTGTAGAAAATGCAGTTCTAAAAGCATGAGGCCAGTTAGATTAAGATCTAAGAAATAAATTTTAAAATATTTTAAATTTCTTATGTTACTAGCACAAAAAGAATAAATTTATAAATAATAAGGATTATAACTATAATTAAGAAAAAATGGCAGGTTTTTTAGGATTTGGAAGAAAACGAGACGAATATGTTGAAGATGCAAGTGACGATTACTTATCTATTACAGAAACTGAGATAACTCCTAGCGGAGAAACTGTTGAAGGTAAATTAGTTGAAGTTAAGGTTTTCGTATTGGACGATTACGAAAATATTAGAGATATTTTGGATGTTATCAGGGGAGAAAGAACAATGTGCTTGATTGACATTCACTTACTTAGAAACAAAGATCCAGATGAATTACGAAGAGCAATTGACAAATTGAAAAAGACATTGACTGCAGTTGGTGGCGAATTGGTTGGTTTCCACGAAAACTGGATACTGGCTGCTCCTAAACATGTTCACATCCACAAAGGAAAACAATAATTCTTTTATTCTCACAACATTTTCTTATAAAAATATAAAATGAGTTGGTACGAAACACAACAAATGTTAAAGCATTTACCTCCATCAGATTTTTCTGCAAGACAACCACCTATTAATTGCAGAGAATTAAGTAGTCTTGAAAAAATGTTCTTCACAAATCCTTTTTCTCCCGGAAAATGTGGGCCAAAAAATTCTATTCTTAGATATAAAACTTTGCGAGAATTTTCTTGGGCAGATTTAAGCTAGATTATTTCTTATTGTTAATCTTATCTACAAGTTCGATTGCCCACTCTTCTTCACAATATCCATTAGGGACCAAAGGATGATTATTTTCACTGAATTCTCCATAACAAATAAGCAAATCTCCTAAATGGATAATTTCTTCAACTTCATCAGACATTTCTTTTGCCTCTTCTTGTGTCTCCAGCCTTCTAACACTTCCATCTTTCAATCTTACAATTGGTGGCTCAAGCGTATCACAAGCTGTAATCACTGTAGCTTTTCCCGGCCTTTCAACTTTTAACTGAGTTCCAACTGCAATAAATCCATTTAAAATTTCCATAGATTGTGCACTCATTGAGCATGAAGCAAAACCAGAAGTTCTATTTCTACCATATCTGAGCCTGAAACCTCCCTTCTCCATAGGAAATGTGAATACTGGCCTTCCTGCTACAATATCTTGGATGAATTTGTAATTGGGAAGTATTTTTGGCTTTTCCACTTTCACTTCTTCTTTTTTTTTCTCTTTTTTCTTTCCTACTCCTGCAGCTTTTGCTTTGATTTTTTTCTGCATATCTAAGAAATCCTTTAAGAAAAGCCACTGCTCTAGATCAAATTTTGCCCCCCAATCTTCAACTCTTTTATTCACTTTCGGCGCTTTTTGAATAATACACTCTGCCACAACTAAACACATTCCTCCTCTTACTCTGTTTGTAGGTATTCTTGCTAAATCTTTGTAATTTGAAACTTCTATCTTTTCAGTAGGGTCCCCAGAAATTTCAACACCAATATTTTCAATTAAAAATTTTACTTCCTCTTCAGAAGGCAAATATTGCAATCTCACGCATCTGTCATTATAATCTATAAGTTCTGTGTAAAACCTTTTAACTTCGGTCTCAGTAGGATCATAATCAGCATAACCCATCTTCTTTCTTACAAAATCACCTATGAGTACACTAACGGCTCCTGCTGTGCCCCCTGCAGCTCTAACTGGACCTGCATAATTTAGTGCAACATACTCTTTTCCATCCATTCTTTTTTTGATGGTGATATCGATAAACCCTTCAAGAGGCGCAGAAATAACTCCTAAAGTAGTATAAGCAAAACCAACCCTGATTCCAATCTCCATAGCTTCTTTTTTGTCTTTAAACTTGCAGAAATCTTCTTTTGCAACTTCATACGCAATTTGTAAGGCTACTCTCCAATCAAGCTTCCCGTACTCGTTTTCAAGTTCTTGGATTCTTTGCGCAATTCCTGATTTCAATACTTGTGCCGCAAAAACACTAACAAGTCCCTCCACTCTCTCAGAAATCTCTTTAGCAAGTGGTATTTCTACAAAATCATTCGGGTCGTATCCCTTCTTTTTAGCTTTTTCTGCAACACTATAAGCCTTTTTCAGATTTTCGTCTATGTAATTAAAATAATTTTCAATTCTAGAATTGGTGTTGCTTTTTTCAGACATAAGAAAAATAAAGTTTCCTTCTTTAAAAAATTATTCCTTAAGATGATTAAAAAATTTTAATAACTCCTTGTTTTTTCTTCTGCGTTATTGTTTTCATCAGAATTATCTTCATCTTCTGTTGGCTTTACATAATTATCTTCGTCTTCATCTACTGAAATTTTATCTTTATTAACATCTTTAACACCTTTAAACTCATTAGCAATTTTTGAAAGTTCATTTACATTATTAATTAACGTAGGAGTTATTTTTTGGAAAACCTTTTCTAGTGCTTTTATCTCTGAATTCACGTCCAAGATATCTTTGTCATAACTGCTGATTTTATTGAGGATTTTACTTTCTAATTTGCCAAAGCCGTCCCTAATAGCAACTATGTCCTCTTTTAGCATCTCAATAACTGATTCGGTTTTATCCTTCCATTTTCCAATTTTGTTAATGTCTCCAATCAATTCATTCCATTTATCTTCAATTATCTTTTCAACAGTCTCGTCAATCATCTCTATGATTTCATCCTTAGACATTTTTGTAACTCCTGGATTTGCATTTGCATTTTGAAAGCTATTTTCATTAAACTGCTGAAATTGGTTTTGCGTTTGTTGCGGTTGCGTCTGTTGTTGCTCTGCTGGATTTTGCATCTGTTGTTGTTCCTGCCCTTGTCCTTGGTTTGGACTTTCTTGTTGGTTGAAACTTGGATTGAAATTATTTTGTTCTGTTTGCATGTTGTTCAATGAATTATCAATATTTCCCAGATTTCCAAAATTTTGCTGATTTTGATTTGCAAAAGGGTTCACGAAATTGGAATTTTGTGCCTGTGATTCAGCAGGATTTTGCATGCCTTGCTCTGAAAAAGAATTAGGTGTTTGACTTGCAGAATCATTGGTATTTAAAGAATTCATTTGTGTGTCAGAGATTGTTGCTTTTTTTACTTCCTCAGTTTGATTGGCGTCGTGTTTTTCTTTGTGTTTTCCAAAACCAAAACTTAGATCCATAATTATAAAAGATGCTTATTTTTTATATAAGATTATTTTAACTAAATAATTACAAATCTAGCCCCCAGAAACTACATTTAAAATTTGTATCTTGTCACCGTTGTCAATAATGACTTCTTCCAAACACACTTCTCCGTTTTTAACAAGAATAACACTTTCAATAATTATTCCTTCTGAATCCAAGATGTTTTTTAATGTTGTTGGTTTTTTTAACTCAATTTTTTTAGTTTTATTCTCTTTTTCAAAATAAATTTCCATAAAAAAAGAAAGACAATTGAATTTATAAATTTATCAAATTATTTATTTAACAAAAATATTTATATGCAAATTTATATAAATTAATTCTTTTTTGTCTATTTATGAATCAAAGAGTAATTAGGGCTCCAACATTAAAAGAATGGAATCTTCATGTTAATGATATTATCAAACAATACGAGTCAGAAGGTGTTTGCTTCGGTTCTGTTGAAGATTTTTTAAGGGAACACACTAATTGTCCTGATTGTTCTGAGAAATTAATAAGATTTGATTCTAATAGAAGCAGGCATTTTGTTGGTGGAATTGTATTTTGTCCTAATCAATTAAATTCTGAAACTCATTCTAGAGGTTATTGGGTTGAAGTTTGGCCTCATGAACCTTTTATAGATAGAACAAAGAATTTGTTATCTTTAACTTCAGAGCAACTTGATAGTTTACCTAAAATTAGGCAGGAAGATCAAGAAGAAAATGTAAAAAGACTTTTTAGATATTCAAACCCAGCCATAAAAAATTGTTATAGACCTCTTAAGGTTTGGCACCATGAAAGAGTTATAGGAATTAGAAAAGAAGAAGGTCTTCCACATTCTCAAGACAGATTGCCAACACCAACTTATGTACATGAATAGTTTTATTCTCCAAATTACAAATAATTTTTATTAACTTCAAAAGCTTCAACAGTTGGGTCTTCTTCAATTATTGCTGGCACCAAATCAAAATTTTTCTTTAATACTTGTGCAAACTGCTCAACATGTTCAGGATATGTTATAAGCCTGAATTTCTTTCCATCAACTTCAAGTTCCAATCCTTCGTCTTCAAGCATTCTCTTCATCTTGTTAAGTTTTTCAAGGTTTTTTTCTTGGTTTTTCAAATAAATTACTCCTTTTATAAGCATCCCTTCATCTGTAACAATATCAAATTTTGTTTTTACTTTTTCAGCCCTGAGTTTGAACCTGTTCTGCATTTGGACTCTGTCCTTTAACTTAGAAGAACAATAATGCACATTAAAATCCAAACCATTTTCTTGCACATGTTTTAATATTTTTTCAGCAGTTTTCTCGCTTCCTTTTATTCCATGGGAGATATCAGATTTCATCACATAACCTTGCCTACCCATCTCTTCTGAATTCAAATCGGAGATTTCAAATTCATTCAAATTCAAAAATTTAATCTTGTCATTAAAAAAATCGCACATCTCAATAATTTTATCTTCATAATGTGGAATGGCGGGAATTTCGATGCCCACGTCCCAATTATATTTATTCACCAAATCTATTTTTTCCCACAACTCTTTTTTTTCGAAATTAGCATGAAACCTTATCTCATCTAAACCGACTTCATACAATTGCTCCAAATTATTCTCATTTATCAAATCAAAAGAAGTGTAAAGGTGAATATGGAATTTTTTGCCAAACTCTTTCTTCATGATTTTAATATATTCTAAAGTTCGATTCAATCTTGAAAGAGGGTCGCCTCCAGTAATTCCTGCGCCTTTTGACTGGCACAATCTTATTTCCTGGAGCAAATCATCAATATTGTTAGTTTCCCATTCATTTACAAAAACAACATCCTTATCTTTTCTTTTTTCAGATAATGGACAGTACCAGCATTTTCTAGGACAAACTCCAGTTATATACAAAACTAACTTCTCTCCTTTTACACATAACTGACACCCTCTCGGCAAATTTCCAATCTTTTTAGAATAAAAAGGCGTCTTTTCAATCTCTTTCATACCTATTGTTAACAAGAACTAATTTAAAAAGATAAGTCATTGTTGTCCACCTTTTCCTGTAAGTGGAACAAATCTTACAGGTATTGACTCTTCTACAAGCTCCAATTTGTTATTTTTTTTCTTGTATTTTTTTAATACTTGATACTCAAGTTTTCCTTCGGGCATCACAAGCAGTCCCTCCTCTTTCAAATACTTAGCCCAGTTATCACATATCTTGCCTGAAGCAGCGGTAATTACAATTTTATCAAAATAACTTTCATATTTTTTGTCAAAATAATCGCTTCCGTCTACATTTTGCAATTTCACATTTTTGATGTTACATTTTTTTAAATTCTCCTTTGCAAATTCATAAACAGGTTTTAGTATTTCAAAACTTACAGTTTCTTTTGCAAGCACAGATAAAATTGCACTTTGGTACCCGCTACCTGTCCCTATTTCAAGTATTTTATCCTCTTTCTGCACATCAAGCATGTGTGTCATCAAAGCTACAACAAATGGTTGTGAGAGGGTCTGCCCATGTCCGATTGGAAGGGCCGAATCGTTGTATGCAATAGTCCTGTATTCCTCAAGTACAAAATTTTCTCTAGGTATTAGAACAAAAGCATCGATTATCTTCTTGTCAGTTATTCCACTTTTAATAATTTGATAAAAAATTTTGTCTTTTTTGTCTTGAAACATGTATGCTATAAGAATTGAGTATTTATAAGACTATTTGCTCTAAAAAACATCAATCTTTTAAAATACATGTAATTAAAATATTTTATGAAAGAATGGATTATGGGTGTGCAACCCGAAATTTTTGAGTTTATTGAGAAGGGGATTAAAACTATCGAAGGCAGAACTCCTGACATAAATGTTCTTGAAAAGGATTACAGAAAACTGAAAAAAGAAGATATTTTGGTTTTTCTAAAAGAAGACGAAACAAAAAAAACTGCCAAATACAAAATCAAATATCTCGTGCATTATTCTAATGTTAAAAATATGTTGATAAGTGAAGGTTTGAATAATATCCTTCCAAATATAAAAACTATTGAAGAAGGCGTTAAATTATACAATTCTTTTCCAAATTATTCTCAAAGAATTAAGGAATTGGGAATTTATGCAATTGGCATTGGAGATAAAATAGAAAATAAGTCTAATTCTTAAAAACCAATATTTTCACATTTTAATTATTTCAAATCAGAAAATAGGATTTTTTCTTTTCAGGGGGACACTTCCTTGTTTCTACCTCTAACTTTATCTCCAAGCGTATTTATAAGTACGTAAAACAGATAGAATATGTAGAAGATTCCTCCTGCAATAAGTAATACTAGTATCTGGGACAAATTCAGCGCAGTAATCACGAACCATTCTCTCATAGGCGTGTACATTATAACTCCTTGCAAAAATATTGTTAGGAATATACTGAACCAAAGCCACCCATTTTCAAAGAATCCTACATTGTACTGCCTTCTGATTATGAATACAAGGAAAATCTCATAAATTACTATGAAATTGAATATCATTGTTTGAGCAAGTATGTACTCGTCTGTATTTCCTCCATACAAATCAAATATGAAGTTTACATAGACAAGGAAAAGGAGCTTGTCCAAAAAATGAGTCAATTAGAAAGCCTTGAGATACCTGAAAATTTCGATTTTAGAAAAATTCAGGCGCTAGGCAATGAAGCAA
>JBFHXM010000036.1:0-10058 GCA_041598975.1 Candidatus Woesearchaeota archaeon
ACTTATGAAAAAATTGTTTTTGAAAAAAATAATAAAGTATATGAACCCAATATGCTTTCCCCTCACGGACAATCAATTAAATTTCAAGATAGAAAAGATTTTTTAAATCTATATGATGAAGGATTCAGTTTAGGCGAATTAGAAAAAAATTTAATTGAAATCTGGTCTAAAGGAAATAACAATCTTGAAAAACCTGATTTAATTGAAATTGAAAAAATAGGTCTTATGTATCTTAATGATAACAATGTTCGCGCTAGTCTATTAAGAGGGTATTTATTAAATAATGAAGTTTAAGTTTCAAAAGTAAAAACATATAAATTCTAAACATTATTTTATTATTAAAATGGGAGATAAAAAAATAGGTGTAGGTTTTGGAGTAATGATTCTAAAAGATGGGAAAGTTCTTCTTGGAAAAAGACACGAAGACCCAGAAAAAGCAGATAGTTTGTTAAATGGCGCTGGGAAATGGACTATGCCTGGCGGGAAACTACATTTTGGAGAATCTTTTGAAGAAGGTGGAAAAAGAGAAGTTCTAGAAGAAACAGGAATTAAAGTTAATAATGCGGATGTAATGTGCGTGAATGATGACAGAGTTGAAGGAGTTCATTTTGTAACTATTGGATTAATTTGTGAAGATTTTGAAGGTGAACCTCAAGTTATGGAACCTGATGAGATTACATGCTGGGAGTGGTTTGATTTGAATGATTTGCCAGAACCATTGTATTTTCCTAGTGAGAAGGTATTTGAGAATTATAAACAAAATAAGTTCTATATTAAACAATAATTTATTTATTTGCGGGTTTTAAATCAACATTAATTTTGGAGAGGTATTCCTTTGCCATATCTCTGCCTATATTCTGTAATTGCCTTGCTCTTTCTCTAGATAAAAGCCCATGCTTCTCTGCCATGTCATCGAGAGTCCCTTTTCCAAGAAGCCTATCTATAAATATTCCTTTTATTTCTTGAAAATATTCTATTTCAACTCCGTTGAATGCATCTGGAGCTTTTTCTATATGCTCTATTACTGAATAAATATACTCGGGATCTAAATCTAAATCTAAATATCTTGCATCATAATTCCCCTGAACTTGTTCGTAACTATAGAAAAAACCATTTGCGATATGTATTGCAAATTCTCTTATTTCTTTTTCATCGATTCTTGCCTTTGGTAAAATAATAGGTATATTTTCTTCAACTTTATCCACAAAATCATCAAATGATAATTGACCATTTTTGTTAAATAATAATTTTCTAAATTTGTCAATAAATTCATATTTAGGGGACAAAGTACCATAACATCTAGATGAATCTCTTATTACAGCAGTTATAAAGTAATTACTTAGGAAATTTTTGATAGTTAATCCATCTCTCCTATAATATTGCAAACCATTTAAAACACCTATTACACCCCAATGCAATAAGTCTTCTCTGTCAAAAAAGCAAGAAAGATCTTCATGGAGTCTTAATCTTTTTGTAAAAAACCATTTGTATTCCCCTTGAATTAGTTCATCAAGTATTTCATCTAATTTTGGCATTGCAGTCAATAGAAAATTTTGCCTAATCTGGCCTTGCAGCCTTGTTTTTGTATCTGAATCTTCTAAAGTTTTAGAATCAATATACATTAAAGCCAATTTTTCTAATTCGGAGTACATTACTTGTTCTATCTGCTCATCCATACAACCTAATTTTGTTAAATTAAGGTTATTTTATAAAACTTAGTTTTGTACTGAGTTTTGAGTAGTAAATTATATAAATCCTGCCTAATTCTAAATTCTATGAAAAATTTAGAGATAAATCTTGGCTCTATTCCTCCCTTTAATTATAATAATAAAAGTTCATCGGGAGAAATTATAGTATATTATTCAATACCATATTGCGGACAAATAGAATTTAATATTGATGATGATAATAAACACTTTTCCAAAGGAAGAATTTCTGCAAAGAATGGTTTTCTAATAGATTTATTGACAAAACAAGGATTTAATATTGACCTTGAACTTGATGAAAGTGGGGAGATTAGTGAGATGAGCAAATATGGTCTAAGGGGAGGAACAGATGTTAATTTTTTAACTGCATATTCATTTATGCAAAGACTTGCACAAAATATGTTAAAATCAATTCTTTTCCCAACATCACAAATAAAAAAAAAAGGTCTTGAAATAATTGCAAAAGACATTCACTTAGAATTATTTGATAAAGCAGAAAAAGAAGGGAGGATTATAGATACGAGATAGTTTACCTATGTGTAAAATAGAAGACTCTTGTACCATCTTCTTTTATCTCATCAAGTCTTACAAAACCGAACCTCTCAAATTGTAAAGCAGTATCTATTTTCGGATTGTTTAATGCCTCACACATGCCTTTTACCCTGCTATTATCCTGCATCACTATTTCTACATGTTTATGTTCGCCATGTGCATATGGCACAAATTGGATGTTTCTTGCAAGTTTTAAATTTTTATCGTATTCCTTACTAATGTATTCCAACTTGAGATTGTCTTCGGTTTTGTCAGTTACTTTGAAGTTTGCAAAGTGCATTAAACGGATAGTATCTCCTTTTTTAATATTTTTGAAGTCTATTCCGTCTATTCTATATTTGTTTACAATACTAATTTTTCTAGATCCTCTTTCTTTGAAATCAGGATGTTTTGGAAGTAATATTTCTTTTTCAGGATATTTTGAAATGTTTGTAATTTCCACAGTTTTTGGGTTTGTTACAAAGAAGTACCTATCTGCCTCCTTTTCGAGTATCTGCTTGTTAAAGTAATTTATTGATTTGAAATATTCTTTTTCTGAGAGCTTGTATCCTCTTTTTGAGATACCAAAAGACTTTATCATCTCTCTGAAAGCTTTTGGTTTGAATCCTCTTTTCTTAAATGATACCAAAGTTGGCACTCTTGGATCATCCCAACCAGTATATACGCCTTTTTGGATTTTCTCTTTTATAGGTGTTTTTCCGATTTCTATGTCTGTAAACTGAACAAGACCAAAATGGTAGTAAGGGCATTTTTTAAGGCCTAAAGCATCTTTTATCTTATCCTGCCTGATTGCACCAATTTCTGCATCTTTTCCTCTTACAACATATGTAATGCCCATTAAAGCATCATCTATTGCAACACAGAAATTATACATTGGCCAAAGTTTGTATTTTGTTCCAACTCTTGCATGCGGTGTTGAGTTCATCCTTGCAATAGGTATATCCCTTAACGCAGGATTTTTGTTTTTTAAGTCGCCTTTGAATCTTATTACTGCTTCTCCATCCTGATATGGTTTTTCCTTCCTGAAAAACTTGTCATACAGGTGCATTTGGCGTTCAACTTCCCTTTCCCTATGAGGGCATGCTTGTGCTGAGTCGTTGTATGCTTTGAATACCTCTGCCTCACACTCACATACATAGGCATGGCCTGTTTCTATTAATTGCCTTAGATATTTATAGTATGTAGGAAGCCTGTCGGACTGATAATAAACCTTGTCCACACCATCTTCAGTTAACCATTTGACATCCTCGATTATTTTATCGTAATTTTTAATGTCTATTTTTTCTGGGTTTGTATCCTCGAATCTGAGTAGAAACTGGCCCCCGTACTTCTTCTTGTATTCGTAATTGTACACGATATTTAGCGCGTGCCCGATATGGAGGTAACCGGAAGGAGCAGGAGCAAACCTACCTGCAAATTCGCCTTTCAAACCAGGCAAATCTATTAAACCAGCAGGTTTTTTGTTGTTTTCTTTTTTCTCATCTTTTTTTTTTAGAAAGTCTGGATCCATATCAAGAAGCTTTCTTTTTTGAGTTTTTCCGTCCATATCATTTACTTGTTTTACAATGTTTTCTATTAATTGCATGTAATGTGCCATGTCTTTTTTCATTTCAGGGAATTGTGGCATTATTTTACCTATCAAGGCTTTAGGATTAGCTTTTCCACCATAATTGTGAGCATTTTCCAAAGCGAATTTAAATGCAAAATTTTCAAATTCAGTTTCATTAATCATAATATAATAATTAGTAAACCTTGATTTATAAAATGTTCGCAATAGTAGAAGAAAAGTTTATAATTAACAAAGATTTGATTTTTTTATGAATGAAGAACTTCGAAGGGCTACCATTGTCAATTTACTTGTTAATATTTTCCTTTTTTTTCTAAATCTAACTATAGGTTTTATATATTCTAGCATTAGTTTAATTAGTAAGGCTCTTGAATCAATCCATGATATATTAACTGCAGTAATTATACATGTAACTGTTAAAATCAATAATAAAAAACCTGATAGTTGTCATCCTTTTGGACACTCAAGAGCAGAATCTATTGTTAGTTACACTATTGGCGTAATTATGGTTATAATCGGACTTAAAATTATTGAAATTTCATATAATAAGTTTTTGCTCAAGGAAATTATCGAATATAGTTATTTGCTTCTTGTTGCAACGCTTATTACAATAATTGTCAAGAGTATGCTTTATTTTTACATAAAAAAAGTTGCAGAGAAGTACAATAGTTCTGCCTTAAAAGCTAACATGATAGACCATAGAAATGATATTTTTATGATGCTCGGAGTTTTTGTTGCAGTAATTTCTATTAAATATGGATTGTATTTCATGGATTCACTTGTTGGTTTTTTTATAGCTTTGGTTATTCTTAAGAGTGGATTTCAAATTGCAATTGAGAATGTCAATCAGCTTATGGGAAGCAATGCAAATGATGCAGTGGCAAAAGAGATAGAGAATATTGTCAAAAACAGCAAAGATGTTCTTGGTGTCAATACGATTAAAACACAATATTTAGGAAACAAAATTCAAGCAGAGGTTCATATTGAACTAGATTCAAAAATGTCTCTTCAAAAGGCACACGATATTGGCAAGAAAGTTAAATATAAGATAGAAGATTTAGATGATATCAATAATTGCTTTGTGCATCTTGATGTTTATGAAAAATAGAAATTATTCTATAATTGGACCAAAACCAGGGCCAAACATAAAATTATAATCATCTAATTTAATTTCTTTTGGAAATAAAGAATCTTCTAATGGTGGCATCCAATTCAATTCATCCTCTAATCTTACACAATTACTTTCTCCTAGTCCAGAAGTAGGCTTAAATAAAAAAAGTTTTTGTTCAGGATGTTTATAATTATTCATTTTAATTTATATTAGGTCTATTCTTTATATAAATTTTGTCAGTAAATATAGAGAAAAATATATGAAATAATGAAATTATTTCTTCATGTCTTTCCAAGCAACATCAAATAATTGTTGAAGTGCTTTTGCGAAAAATGGTGTGTTAACCCATACTCCAATATCATAAGCAGGGTATATGTCTTTGTCGTGAAGAGTCATAAACAATACTTCTTCTCCGTCTATCACACAGAATCTTGCTTCGATCTCATCAGTAAATCTAACTTCTGCAACTCCTTTCAAGTCTGCAACCAAAGCTTTTGTCTTGTCTGTTTTAGGACAAGCAATTTTAACGCTAACTCCTCTATCCTGAAGTTCTTCGAAAACACCTTTTAAAGCTTCAACTTTTCTTAAAAAGCCAGTTGAAGTTGTCATGATGATTACTTCGTTCTCAGCAGATTTAACCATTGCTTCTAGGTGGTTGTACAAATTGTATCTACCTTTTAATGCACCACTCAAATCTGAAGGTTCAACCAACTGGATACCTTGCTCATGCAATTGTTCCAAGTCGTTCAGAATATCACTTGTTCTCAATGATTCTAGTTTTTCTAGTTTCTCATGAGATTTCTCACTTACTCTTTTCTTAACTCTGTCTATAACGTCAACAGGAGAGATTGCAATGTATTTGATAGGTTTTCCGAGTTTAACCATAACAAATCCTTTCTTTTCCAAGGATTCCAAAACATCGTAAGTTCTTGATCTAGGGACTATAGCCAAATCACTTAACTCACCAGCTGTTGCAACTTTTCTCGATAGAAGAGCTGTCCAAATCTTTACTTCATAAAGATTCAAACTGAAATATTGCCTCAATGTATTTAAAAATTCTTCTTTAACAACCATTTTTACTACTCAATTATTATAATATAATATTTCATTGTTTATAAACATTATGATTTTTTGACTTATTGATTACATCGACAATTAGTAATCGTCCTATAAGTAAATAGATTGACTACTTTTGTTTGATGATAATTAAAAACAAGATTTGGAGTATATAAATATATGTTGTCTAACTTAAAAGTAACAAAGTGTCGTTAGTACTTAAAAAAGATTCAAAACTTAGGATTTCAATTACCAAAAAAGCATCAATTTCATTAGAGTCCAAATCTCTGTAAATCACAGGATAGGACACCTTAGAACACAAATAATTCGATTTTGAACCGCACAAATTTTTCTTATCTGAAAATGATTTCTCATCAAAATACAAATAATCCAAAAGCTCATTTCCTTTATAATTTGTCATACTTATTCTGAATAAGACATTTGATTCTCCAGTTTCCAATCCGTCAAAACATTTCTGCAATTCTTGTTCATTGAGCAGAGATTCCTCAAAAACACCAAATTCTGGTGAGAAACACTTAGAGTTGAAAATCTTATTTATGACTAATTGCTGATTTATTTTTCTTTCATCAATGCTTATTTTGGAAGATTCGTTCAATAAAAGGATAAAACTTACAAGAATAACAGTTGTTACAAACATTATCAAAAAAGTCTTAATTATAGGAAATTGCGCTTTTTTGTTAAAAATAGATTTATGCATAATACTTTTCAATTTTAAAGAGTTATAAATCTTTTGTATTATTCTGTGGTAGATGATAACTGCTTAAAGATTCTTTTTTTGAATTTTAAAAAATCATTTTCATGGACTCTTGCCCCTGCCGCATAAGGATGTCCACCGCCCATACCATCCAATCCGTTCAAGGCCCTTTCTACAAGTGAGTTTACTACATAATTAACGCCTCTGAAACTACAATGATAGTAAGGTTTGTCTGCCTTTTTAAAACATATGGCAACAACTGGCACACTTTTATATATATAACGAATCTCCTCTGCGAGCGTTTTTGTAAAACTCATATCGGAATCATATGTAAAGAAATATAAATTGTTTTTCGGTTTGACTTTTTTTGCGTCTTTTAATATCAAGTTATACTCGTCGAGTAATTGAGAATAATTTTCAAATATTTTCCCTTTTCTTGCATTAATTTCAGCACATAGGTCAAAAATCGATTTTTTCTCAATATAATGGAATGCATTCAAAATATCCTCATCGTCTTTGAATTTGAATAAAAAATCAAAAAATGTTTTGAATTTGATAAGTCCTGCTTCATAAATCAGATACCTTATCCAGTATTCTCTCTTCTCCCTTGCTTTTTGATTATCGAAAGAGTATTTCTCAAGAAAATTAAATAACAATTTCCTACTTTTTTCATCCAGTTTTGGAAATAATGTGTTAAAATCTCGTTTGTTTTTTTCATACAAATCTTTTATTATATTTAATAAAAAGAAATCGGAAACACTACCTAGAACTGCCAGAGAAAGCAACTCTTCCTTTTCACCGGAGATTAAGTAGGATAGGTAGGAAACAGCCCTATTATCATTTTCATTGAAATTGAGAGGGTTGAAATGAATTATGTTGTATTTTTGTATTAGTTCGGTTGAATTACCAGGGTGATGGTCAACCCAAATTACTTCGCAACTTATTTGCTTTAAAAAATCTTCATACAAATAAGGAACATCAAAAATCATTATCAAGTCTGTTTTCTTTTTTAAATTTTCAATTAGCTCTTTTTGCTTATCCAAATCTTTTGCAAAAGGATAACCTTTGATTTTTGGAAATGCTTTTTTTAGTTGCAGATAAGATGTTGCCCCGTCTGTATCAGAATCGAAAAACATAACGGGCGCTTTTGAATTTTTAATTTTATCTTGAATTTGTTTTATTTTTTCTTCAAAGTTCATTTTGTTATAGCCTAATTAAATTTATTTGGTATTTTATTTAAATTTATTGTGTGGTGAAGTGGGATGGGAGAAGGCGAGAGGTTAGCCGTAAATTCCTATCAGAGCAAGCATGCTGAAATCTGTTATGAAATGAAGCATTACTGGATATATGAAACTTCCTGAGTGCTTTTTTGATTTAAACGTGTATAGATACAATGCTGTGAGCATGAAAGCAAAAAGAAGTACATAATAAGCAAAGATCATGTATAGGAAGTTCATGTGGAAATTCTGGAAGTAAGATACAACCAGCTTTTCAAATCTTAGCATGTGAAAAAGGACAAAAATTGCAGATACTTGGAAAAAACTATCTTTTTTCCCAGTTAGCTCCTTGTATACATTGAACAAGAATCCTGAAAAAATCATCTGTTCAGAGAGTGCAAGTACGAACGTGAAGAACAAAGCTTTCATGAAGTACTGCTGGAATCCAAGCCCAGATAAGAGGCTTATCGGAATTGGCTCTTTTACAAGATAAAACAGGACACCAAATGTCAAACCAAGGATTATTACTACACCAAAAACCCGAATGTCGAAGTTTTTCACATTTTTCAAGAAGGTTTTGTGTTCAGAGGAGAATACGAGGAAGATGAACGCTATAAACAAGTTATAAAACAATATGAACAGGTACGCATCTTCTCTGAGCAACAAGTTCAAATAACTTGCAATTTGCGGATAGAGGAAGTAAAAAAAAATGAACATATTTGTCACAATCAAGAACTTTGAAAGCTTTTTTGAACGTTTAAAGAAGATGTAAGATAAAAAAAGAGTTATGAAGATATTAAAATAAAAAAAGTATTTTATGTTAATTTCATAGTAAATGAAGAAAACTATCAGCAATATCAGAAAAGAATTTATGAAAAACACAGATTTCTTTTCCAACTGAATAGTCGAGAGATTAAACATAATATATTATAATAGATAAAATTTATAAACTTTTTTAATTATAAATTAATATAATGAAAATAAGTTCAAGAAACAAGAAAATCCTAGTTCTGATTTACCTTCTCTTTTTTATGGTTTTAAATCTCATGGATTTTTTCAATATTCTTGAGGGAGATTATGATTTTTTCGAGAAACTTACTTCATGGTTTTTCACAGCATATATTTTTTACGAAGTTAGTTTTACAAGAATATTCATAGGAGAGAGGCTTAAAAAATACGATTTGATGTACATTTTCGCCTTCTGTTTGATGGTTATTCCTAAAATTCTTGTAAATTATATCGCTAGTGTTTTAGACCCAAAAACAGGTGAAGTAATAGGATATCATATTTTCAAATATTTATTAGAATGTGTAAAAAGCATTTCAATGGATATTCTTGGAAGAATAACTTTTAATAATATAACATTTTTAATTGGAGTAGTATTAACAATTATCATCTCAATTGCATTATTATTAAATCATAAACCAAAAAAACCCTCATTTATTTCAAGTTTAAATTTAAAGGAAAATTATTTTAAATACCCTATAGAACAAATAGCATTAATAACAGTTTCCATATTTTTCAGCATGACCCTATTTAATTTTTTTATGGAATGGTTTGCTTTAGCTGTCGATGATTTAATTATAGTAATTGGGTTATTTTACTATACATTTAAGTTTATCGAACATCATATTCTAAAAGATACTTTTAAATTATTAGATACTATTTCAAATTCAGGAAATGAATTTTTTGAAAATCTAATAAAATTCTTTTCTGACAAAAAAACAATATTTATAGGTATCTCATTCATACTAACTTTACATTTATTGGTAGACGCAGGGGTTTTTTTATTGCCTTATACAACTGGCCTAGAAAATTATTTTTATTTTTCAGCTCTTGATAAACAAGGCACATCACATAACCCATTATTTAATTTAGGACTTAGTGAAAATAGAACATCACAATTTTATCAAGATTATAATTATTTTTTTTCTAATGAAGAAACAAGTTTATTAACAATAACAGATAAAATTTTATTATTTACCGGATTAATAATTATATATTCCAGCACATTATTTTTATTTTTTTCACTAATGATAATCCCCTTTTACATTTATTATAAAAATACAAATAAAAAAAATATAAATTTCGGGAAAATTTTTGCAATTGTATTCCTTTCATCATTTATTTTTTA
>JBFHXM010000037.1:0-9979 GCA_041598975.1 Candidatus Woesearchaeota archaeon
ATAATAAATTATATAAACTTTGATTTTTTTAATATTGTATGTTAGATGAGAATACTATAATTTGGATTAATGGTGAGTTTAAGAGATTAGGTGATTCTAAGGTTGGAATTTTGACACATGGTTTGCATTATGGGTCTAGTGTTTTTGAAGGTATCAGAGCGTACAAAACTGTAGAAGGGACCAAGATTTTCAGACATAAAGAGCATATTGAAAGGCTTTTTTATTCTGCAAGGGCTTTGCATATGGAGATGGAGTATACTGTTGAAGAGATTATGCAAATTTGTCATGATGTTATTAAGAAGAATGGACTTGAGAGTTGTTATATAAGGCCAATTGTTTATTATGGTGATGAATCTATGGGTCTTAATCCTTCAAAAAATGAGGTTCATGTTGCTGTTATTGCATGGAGTTGGGGACAGTATCTTGCTGATAATGTAAGGGTAAAGATTTCGTCTATTAGAAGGATTTCTGACCAAACTACTGTTGTTGATGCGAAGATTGGGGGACATTATACAAACTCTATTATGGCAACACTTGAAGCTAAGAAGTTAGGTTATGATGAGGCTTTACTTTTGGATCATGATGGGAATATTGCCGAGGGTTCTGCTGCTAATATTTTTTTTGTTAAGGGTAAGATTTTGTATACTCCTCAGGCAGGTAAAATTCTTTCAGGAATTACAAGAAGAAGTATTTTGGAGATTGCAAAGGATATAAGTTATGAAGTTGTTGAGAGAAAGATTACACCTTTTGAACTTGATGCTTTTGATGGTGCATTTTTTTGTGGGACTGCAGTTGAAGTTTGCCCTATTGCGGAAATTTCCGGAGTTAAATATGATACGAGTTTGGGACTTGATATCAGAGATAAGTTTACAGAAGTTGTTAGTGGAAAGGATAAGAAGTATTTAGGTTGGTTGGATTAGGAATTAATTAATATAATTATTTGAAATTACTTGTCTTGCAATTTCTTCAGATTGTGCTGCTTGTTGTCCTGCCATTATTCCAGTGAATAATAAAAATATAAATACAACAGCAAACATAACTATTGCTATTATTGCAAATTCTTTTCCTTCTTCTCCTGTCTTTTTAATTTGGGTTAAAGATATAATTGCTAAAATAAAACCTACAAACATTAAAGGTGTGAAAAACAGTCCCCATCCTGTTAAACCAAAAGACCATATTGCTAATTTGTTTCTGTTTTTTTTGTTTTCCATATGTTTTAGAGAATAATTATTTTTTATAAATTTTTGTTCAGGAATTAGAGAGTGTCAAAATCATATTTTTTTGAAATTCATTTATTATTTCTTTCTAATTATTTACTCTTATTATTTCTTTTGGTAGTTTTTCTTCTGTTTGATTCCAGGGAGCATTTATTAAGAATATTTGTCGGTTTGGATTTATGCATTCTTTTGCATAGTCGAGTGAGTCTTCTATTAATATGTCAATTCCTATCTCATCACATATTTCTTTTTTGGTTCTTGTAGGATTGCCGTTTTGTGAGTAGTGGTTTGTGAAATATATTTCTGCAAATGTGTTAGGGAAATGTTTTTCTATCCATTTTTTTGTTTGTTCTATAACACAATCTTGCCTAGATGTAATTATGAATAGTTTGTTATTTTCTTTTAGGATTTTTATTGCTTCTTGTGTTCCTTCAATAGGTTTGATATTTTCGTAGTATGGTGTTTTGTGAAAGTTGTATACTTCTTGTATTGCTTCTTCTCTTGTACCTCCCCATGTTTCCCAGAATCTGTATGTCTTGAATTGCTGTTTTGTTAAAGAAGTGTTGTGTGTTGCATTATGATATTCAATTAATGCAGTCATGAAATCTGCAAACACATCATCAAGGTCTATTCCTATATTCATAATATTATGATTTTGCTTATGTATAAAAATGTTTTGGATTAATATTATTTATTTGCTAATTCTGTTTTTATTTTGGCATCATGCATTTTCAATAAGAATGTTTCTATTAAAAAATATGCTCCTAAAAAAATTAAATTAATAATGTAAAAAAAGAAGAATATTAAAAGAGAATCTAAAATTCCAAGATCGTTAATTATTGAAAGCGAGATTACCATTATATACATTAAAGTTAAGAATATTAAGGTTGTTTTTATTTTTGTTTTTAATGTGATACTTATTTCAATATCAAATAATTTTTTGAAAAGGAATTTTATTATTGATGTTATTGCATAAAATATTAATGCGATTATTCCAAACATTTCCATTATTTCTTTTGTTCCGATATTGAATGATTCTTGACTGTATGTTGGATTTATTATTGAAAAATATTGAAAGATTCCGAAGTTGTAATCAGGATTAATCATTATAATAATCATCACTAGTATGCTGAATGGAAATAAAACTACTCCAGTTAAGAAAAGGTATTTGATGTAGTTTATGATTATTTCTATTATTAGTCTAGGGATTTCGGTTTGTGGTTGGTTGTTGCTTGTGTTATCATTCATTTTAAAATCCGTCTAATAGGTCATCGATTGCTTTTTCTATATTTTTTACTTTTATAACTCCTGATGCGACAAGTATTCCTTTTGCTCCAAGTTCTATGGATTTTTTTACATCGTTTTTGTTTTTAATGCCTGCCCCAACTAGTAATGGAACTTTTCCTACTGCTTTTAGAGAGTTTGTTATCAGTTGCGGTTTTGCAGTTGAAATTGATATGTCTCCTCCTATTAACTCTTTAGGTTCTACTGCGATGTAGTCTGGTTTTAGTTTTGCAATCTCTTTTGCTTTTGCAGCTGTTCTTGCACATACACATGTAGTTAGTTTTAGTTCTTTTGCTTTTTGTATTCTTTTTTTAATTTCGTCTTGTTTTATCTGATGTTCGCTGTGGTTGATTAGAGTGCCTTTTGCTTTTAGTTGTTTTAGAGCATCTGCAGATATAAATCCTGTATATTTTCCTGGTTCGTAATCATCTATGTGTTGCGCGTATGTTGATATTTTCTCTTTTATTATATCTTTAATGTCTAAGTTTTGAGGACAAAGAATTATTTCAACATTTTTTTGTTTAGCTTTTTTTTCCAGCTTTTTGCAGATTTTTGCTATCTTTATGGCATTCTTGTCGAAGCTTTCTTGGTATGTTTTAAGGTTGATAACTAGTTTGTACATAATTAACTTTTGAAGAAGGTAGTTTATAAATATTTAGTGTTATCCTTTGATAACTCCAAGAGGTGTGAGTTTTGCAACAGGTTTTCCTATGCCTAGAGTTGAAATTACATTGATTACTTCATCTACATCTTTGTATGCAAGAGGAGCTTCGCTTGCGATTCCTTTGAAATCTGTTCCTTTGATTGAGATGTTTTTCTTTTTGAGTTCTTTTGCGATGTTTTCTCCACTGAACTGTTTCATTGCTTGTGTTCGTGAGAGTTTTCTTCCAGCTCCGTGCGAGCAACTTCCAAAGCTTATTTCCATGGCTTTTTGTGTACCTGCAAGTATGTATGAATTAGTTCCGCAACTTCCAGGTAGGATGATAGGTTGACCTGTTTCTTTATATTTTTTTGGGATTTCCTTGTGTCCTGGCGGGAATGCTCTTGTAGCTCCTTTTCTGTGCACACAAACTCTTTTTTCTTTTCCATTTACAATGTGATTTTCGTATTTTGCAATGTTATGCGAGACATCATATAATAAATTTACTTTTGTTTTAGATCCAAATAATACTTTGAAACTTTGCCGGACATAGTGTGTCATAATTTGCCTGTTTGTCCAGGCATAGTTTGCGGCAGCTTTCATAGCTTTGATGTAATCTTGTCCGATTTCGCTGTTGATGGGAGCATATGCAAGGTTTTTTTCAGGAAGTTTGTCAATTATTTCTTTGTATTCTTTTTCGATTTTTTTTAGGTAGTCTTTTGCGACTTGGTGTCCAAGTCCTCTTGAACCTGAATGTATCATGATTAGTACTTGATTCTCATTTTCTATTCCGAAAGTTTTTGCAATTTCTTTATCAAGGATTTTTTCTACAAATTGTATTTCAATAAAATGGTTTCCACTTCCAAGTGTTCCAAGTGCATTTATTCCTCTTCCTTTTGCTTTTTGGGATACTTTTGATGCATCTGCTCCTGTCATGCAACCTTTTTCTTCACATAGTTCTAGTTCGTCTTTTGTAGCATAGTTGTTTTTTACTGCCCAATTTACACCAGTTTCTAAGATTTCGTCAAGTTCTTGTTTTGTTAGTTTTATTTTTGAACCTTTGCATCCTATTCCTGTATCAATGTTTTTTAAGAATAATTTTAATAGTTCATCTACTTTTGAGAGTATTTGGTTTTTTTGCAGGTTTGTAGTAAGTACTCTTACTCCGCAATTAATATCAAAACCGATGCCTCCTGGAGTGATGATTCCATTTTTTGCATCAAAAGCTGCCACACCTCCAATTGGAAATCCGTATCCTGTGTGAATGTCAGGCATTGCTAGGGGCTCGTTTACAATTCCAGGCAGTTCTGATACATTTTTGATTTGTTCGAGCGCAGCATCTTCTACATTTTCTAGCAAATTTTCAGATACATAGATTTTGCTTTTATCGATTTGGAATGTATTTTCTGAAATTTTTTTGATATTATTTCTCATTTTCTTCGATTTGGATTTCTTCTATTTCTGGCAGGTTTTTTGTTATACTGGATATGTTATATGTTTTTTGTATTTTTTCAAAGTTTCGGTTGTCTTTTTTTGATATGAAATTTATAACTGTTCCTTCTTTTCCTATTCTTGCGGTTCTTCCTATTCTATGTATGTACTTTTCTTCGTGCATTGGGATGTTGTAGTTTATTATGTGGCTTATGTTGTTTATGTCTATTCCTCTTGAAAGTATGTCTGTAGTAATTAATATGTCGAATTTCTCTTGTTTGAAGTCTTCAATTATTTTTAGTCTTTTGTTTTGAGATATTCCTTTATGGTTTACTGCAAGGTTTAGTTTTATTTTATCTTTTTTTAATTGCTTTTTTAGGTTTTTATAGATGAATTCTGCTTTGTCTTGCCTGTTTGTGAATATTATCATTAATCCGTATTCATGGTATTTTATTATATGATATAGCAAGGATAATTTTTTGTTGTCTTCTACTTCATAGTTTATTTGTTTTAGTTTTTGTTCATCAACATATTTTTCTGCAATGATTTTAAGTCTGTTTGGTCGTGTGTATTTTTGTGAGTATTTGAGTACTTGCTTGTTTATTGTTGCACTAAACATTAATGTTTGCATGTTTTTTGGGCATTTTCTTATTATCTTGTCTGTTTGTTCAAGGAATATGCTGTGAAGGAGTTGGTCTGCTTCGTCAATTATTAGGATTTTCAGGTTTTCTGTTTGAAGGTTTTCTTTTTCAAGATGGTCCATCACTCTTCCTGTTGTCCCAATGATTATTTGGGTGTTTTGAATTTCCTTTTCTTGGCTTTTTATTGATTTTGCTGAGCTTAGTTCTAATATTTTTATATCAAAATTTTTTGAGAATTTTAGAAATTCATTGTATACTTGATTTGAAAGCTGGTTTGTTGGCAGGAGCACTAATGCTTGCAAGGTTTTGTTTTTTTCTTCTAGGTTTGTCAAAATTTGCTGTAGATAGATTAGTGTTTTTCCGCTTCCGGTTTTTGATACGATTATTGCGTCGTTATCTTTGATTTTAGGGATGGATTTATTTTGCACTATTGTGGGTTTTTTGATGTTGTTTTCTTTTAAATTTTCCAAAAGTTTTTTGGATTTGATTATTTCACTAAAACCAGATTTGTCGTTTGTCATAAGAAAAATAGTAGAGTATTGTTTATATACTCATCGGTGTAGTTTATTGGGTCTGAGGTAGATGTTTTTTTAATCTTTCTTCTAGCCTGTTTTCTCTTAATGTGTTAAATATTGGATTTCTAGATATTTTTTGTTGAACTCTTGTATGTGTTTTCATTATTTTTGAAATTTCATCTGAATATTCTAATGCAACATCTAAATTTTTATCTTGGTGAACTTGTACGTATTCACTACCATTTATTTCATAGTAATTTGTTTCAATTAATCTTCCTTCTGAATCAAATTTTAATTCTGTTAGAAAAGAACGTTCATTTTTAAATTTTCTTAGATTTAATATGTAATCTTTTTTGTCTGATTCAATGAAAACAGTTAAATTATTATCTTCTTCTCCATATTTGCCCCCAAAACATGTAACTCCATTTACTGTCACATTAATTTTTCTAAGAACTTTTTCCATAAGTATGGAAAGAATTGTTTATTTATAAATTATTTGTTCTGTTGTTATTGATAAGGAGTTAATTTTAAAAACAATTACTTATATTTATTTTATATGAAAGATAAATTTGAAAATAAAGTTATTGTAGAAGTTGGACCAAATGCTTGTCCAGTTTTTGTTTCATTTGACAATCATTTTTTAAAAAATATAGGGGATAGTGTGAGTTATTTTGCTTTTGATTCTGATTTAGATGAAATTGAAAAATTTAAAAGATATTATTCTGAAAAAGGAACAATATCTCAATGTAATATTAGAGATTTTCCTTTATTAAATGAATCAGTTGATCAAATTTGGTTTATGAATGTATTTGGTGATTTCCGAGATTTGCCTAGAAAGTTGCCATGTGGTGCATTACAATATACTTTAGGTGTTGGAGAAATTTTTCAAGAATTACATAGGATTATTAAAAAAGATGGAGTAATATATATTGGTGAAACTTATCATCCTATGAGGGATGTTTCATTTTTAGTTGAAAGTGATTTTTCTGACTTTGGATTGGAAAAGAAAATTTATCTTGGAGTTCATGAATCATTGGAATTTATTAAAAATATGGGTGGGGGTGAGGGATTTGGTTTTTTTGACATTACAAAAAATTATATCCCTTTTTTTGTTGAACTTAGAAAGAAATAAATTATTTTTCTTTCCAGTTTACTTGTAGGAAGTGTGTGGAGCATGAAAAGCATGGGTCGAATGATCTTACCATTTTTTCTATTTCCAATTTTAGTTCGTCTTTATTTTTATTTGGTTCTTTTTCAAGTACTTGGTTCAAGTATGTTTTCACATTTACTTCCATGTCTGCAAGGTTTTGAACTGTAGGAGTAATTATGTTTGCATTTGTAAGAAATCCTTCTTCGTTGAATGTGTAGTCGTGAAATAATATTCCTCTTGGAACTTCAATTGCACCTATCCCTCTTCTTGATTTTTTCTCTTCTAGGTTTGGTAGGATAATTTCTTCTGGTTTGAATTTATTGTTTTCAAGTATCTCAACTGCCCTTTCAAGCCAGTGCAAGGTTTCAAGTGCTTGTGCTTGATTATTATAGAAAAGATTTGTTGAAGGGAATTTCATGTTTAGTCTTTGAATGATGTTTTTTGTTTCTGGAGATAATTTGTCGAATGAGTTGTTTATTCTTGCAAGTGCTCCTGTCATGAATTCTTTCCCATCAATTGATGCGAATTTTGCAGTTGAGCCCTCGTGGAAATTTTCTTTAAGGAATTCTTGATATTGTTCAGGTTTAAATGTTCGGTTTCCTTTTGACATTATGATGTCTCCAGTGTGAAGTGGGAAAGTTTCGTGATTGTCTAAGGATACAAAATTTGTGTCGTCTTTGTTGTAATTTGGAACATCAAGTGAAGCAAATAGCTCAATAGTTTTTATTGTAAGCGGTTTGATTTTTTTCAATTCTTCAAGTATTTTATCAAAATCTTCTTGAGGATGTACGTTTGTGAAACCTCCTGCTACTGGAGTGAATGGATGCATGTCTCTTCCTGCTACAAGTTTTACAAGTTCGTTTCCTACTCTTACTATTTCTAGGCAGTTTTTTACTTCTTGATTGTATTTTTTTGCCATAGCAATTGCACTTGAGTAACCTAGGTAATCTGGCAGAGAGAAAAGGTAGATGTGAGATGCATGTGATCTTATTCTTTCTCCGATTGTTACAAGTTCTCTTAGGAGGAGTGTTTGTGTTGAGGGTTTGATACCTAGTGCTTTTTCTATTGCTGTGATTGATGCAATTGTGTGTCCGCATGAACAGATACCGCAGATTCTTGATGTTATCATTGTCACTTCGTCATATTTTCTTCCTTTGATTAGTCCTTCAAAGTATCTTGCACCTTCCACACTGTGAACATGACAGTGTTCGATTTTTCCGTCTTTAATTGAAATATCTATTTCTGCATGCCCTTCAACTTTTGTTATATGGTTTAGTGTTATTTTCTTGGTTGCCATTTTTGTTGTTTTTATTTATTATTTCCCTCCTTTTCTTTTTGCTCGGCTTCTATTGCTCTTTGGAATTTTACTCCTGCAAATCTATTTAGATGACTCCAGACAAGTTCGTGTTTTACTCCTTTCATCTCTATTAGTTTAAAGTATGCGTCGTAGTTTGCATCTTCGTATGGTCCTCTGCAACCTATACATGCATAGTTTTCATGAGGACACATTACTGAGCAGTTTCCAGTTGTAACTGGACCCAGACATTCTATTCCTTTTTCTAAAAGGCATCCAACTTCTCTTAGGTTGCATTCATAGCAAATAGGTTTTTCATAATATTTGAATTCTTCTCCAAGAAGAGTTTGTTTCATGAAGTTTAGGAATTCTTCCTTATCCATTGGACATCCTCTAATGTATCCGTCAACTTTTACGAATTCGTCAATAGGTTTTGGGTCTAAGGATTTTAAACTTGCAAGTTCTGATTCTTTGTAAACACTTAATTCTATATTTTTGTTGTTTATGAAATTTTTAATTGCAGGTACGCACCCATCTGTTGCGCAACTTCCGATTGCGATTAGTTTTTTAGTTTTGATTCTTAAATTTCTTAATTCTTCTAAGTCTTCTTCGCTTACAACTACTCCTTCAAGGAATATAATGTCGAAGTCGTGCTCTAAATCGTTTACTTCTTGTCCTACTGGGAATGCTCTAAGGTCTACTGCTTCTATTAGATTTAGAAGTTCTTTTTGGTAGATGATATTTAATTGACATCCCATGCAACCAGTTATGCCGAAGATACCTACTTTTAGTTTTTCTGTCATTTTAATTTTTTTTATACCCCTCAATTTCACCAAGTAGCTCATCGTACCTGAATACTGGCCCATCTGTACAACAGTATTTGTCACCAATCATACAGTGTCCGCATCTTCCTACTCCGCATTTCATATGTCTTTCTTCTGAGATGAAGATTTGGTCTGGATTAAATCCAAAGTTTAATAGTTTTTTAGTTACTGCGTTTATCATAACTGGAGGTCCGCAAATGAATACAATTTTTTCGTGGTGTGATTCGAAATTTGGTCCTTCTAAGATTTCTGTTATTAATCCTTCTCTTGGGTATTTTGGATGTGTGGATTTCTCACTAAAAATTACATCGATGTTTATGTTGTGTTTTTCCCATTCTTTAAAATCATTTGCAAAGAGCATGTCTAGGATTGTTCTGTAACCGAAGTAAAGGTTTACATTTTTGAATTTGTCTCTGTTGTTTATTATGTTTTGGATGATTCCTCTAACAGGTGCGACTCCACTTCCTCCTCCGATTATTATTGCATTGTTTCCTTGAAGTTTTTCCATAGGATATCCCCTTCCGTACGGTCCCTTGATTCCGATGATGTCGCCTTTTTTTAGTTGGCAGATTTTTGAGGTTACTCTTCCAACATTTCTTACAGACATTTCGAAGTATTCTTCTGAGTTTGAGCATATTGACATTGGTGCTTCACCTACTCCTAATATGGATACTTCTATGAATTGACCGGGGTCGTGTTTTATTGGTTCATTTATTCTAAAAAGTATTTCGTCTTTTGTTTGTCTTGTTGCTTTTCCAATTTTTACAAATTTGATGTTTGTTTCATCCATTGGTTTTAATTTTGAGAATGTGTAGTGTTGTTCGAGTTTCATTTTATTTTTGACCTCCGTTTTCGAATTCATGTTGCAGTCCATTTATCTCACTTACCCAGTGTATTTTTGTAGGGCATCCTCTTATACATCTTCCGCAACCGGTACACATTTTCAGTCCTTCGAATTTTTTAGGGAAGTAAACAAGCTTGTG
>JBFHXM010000038.1:0-9752 GCA_041598975.1 Candidatus Woesearchaeota archaeon
AAGGATTATAAGGAAAACATTGATAACAAGGATGCTATCAAATTAGGTTTGAAATTGTTTAAAAAGGCTCTAGATGATGAATATAATGTTGAAAGGTTTGATGTTACAACTATTGATTTGAATGAAAAAATCAAGAGATATTCTACAGAAGAGATTAAGAAATTCTAATTTTATTTTAATTATTTTAATATTATTTTTCATATCCGATTTACTTTTTAGTGGTTAAGAAAATATAAATGCGTTTTATTTTCTATTTATTATAAAATGGCAGATAAATTCGAAGAATATTTTGTTCAAGAGAAAACAGGCATGGATAAGATTCTAGATTTTCTAGTTTTTATTTCGGTGTTTGTTGTAACTATATTTCTTATTTTGGAAATATTAGGTAGCACTGGCAGTATTGCTATTGACCAGGATGCTTTGCTTAGTTGGTATAAGTACGTAAACATTATTGTGTTTATTGTGTTTTTTGCTGATTTGGTGAGGTTATGGATGGAGTCTGAAGGGGCAAAGGATTTTATTGTTCACAATTGGCTTGATGTTTTGGCAACTATTCCGTTTGGTTTAATTGCAAGCATTGGTCCAAGATTTGAAATCTTGAAATGGACAAAAATTGCAAAATTGACTGCAATTGGAAAGGTTCAGAAAGCGTCAAGGATTTCCAAAATTTCAAAAGAGTTTAAGGCAGCATCCCATATTAAGAAAGAAGGGGATGAATATAAAAAGAAACACAGACTTTAATTTTTTCTTTTTAATTATTTTTGCTTATTTCTGCGTTATTTTTAAGATGAATGTAGCGCTGCTAATGACAATCAAAGATTCTCAGAAAATTATTTCTCATAAATTCGAAAGAATTTACTATTCACCTAAAAATGCCTTGATTTAATCAAAAATAATTAAAAAATTTGTTTCTGGTTGAATTGGTGATTTTTTTTGTTTATTTTCTAGTTGTTTTTACTATATTTTAAGGGCAAACATTTAAATATATAGAATCTTAGTTTTTGTTATGGTTAAGATGTCTTATTCTCCTGAATTTGATCAGCATGATCCTAAAAAGTTCAGGGAAACTCTTGGAACTTTTGGGACAACTACAAAGCCTGGTGCGAATCAGTTGCAGGAATTGCAAACTAAGGTTCGGCAGGGTGTGAAGCATGTTGAGCTTGTTTTGTGGAGCAGGGGAAAAGGACAGTTTGGGGCAATGGATGTTCCAGACAAGTATGGTTTTAAGGAGAGAAAAACCATTATGCAGCTTGCAAAGTTGAATCAGCAGACTTTGAGTGTGCATGCAAGTGGAGAGTTGGTTTCGTTTTCAGGTTTTGATGGCAGAAGCGGATTTAATGAAACGCACAGATGGGAAAATATCAAGGAGATGGATGAAACATTGAATTTTGCCGCACAAACTGCCAAAGGGGGAGCTGTAGTTACGCATTTCCAAGGAGATCCTATTCAAACTTCCAGAGGTATAAGTTTGTCAAGCAATTATTTGAAATGGCTTAAGAAGAACAGGCCGGAGGAGTATGAAAGGGTAAAAAAAGATTATTTTAATAAGAATCCACTTGATAGTCTTTTTGTGGATAATCCTGAAAAGGCAGATGAGATTTATCATGATTATAGAAATCTTGATGAGAATCGGAGGAAAAAATTTGAAGAGGAGCATAAAGATGAAATTACAGGCGGGAAGAAGCCTTGGGAGATTTTTTATTTGGAGAATCAAATTGAGAAGAGGAAGCTTGCACCAGATTTGAATCCGTTTGTTGTTGTTGGAGATAGTCTTGCTCAAGTTGATAGAAAGCAGGAGTTTGTAGATTTTAATGTGCTTAAAAAGGGAGATTTTTCTAATGAGGAAAAAAAGGTTTTGGATAAAATTGGTGTAGGTTATGGTAAGGATATATCTTTGGATGATTTTCAGAAGGCTTTTGCAACTTTTACGAATGGGAAGCCGAATAGATTTAAAGATATTAGTGAGGGCGAGTTTAAAAATTTGCAAAATAAATTGCTTATGACTTATGAGAAGGTTTTGGAGCAGAATGAATTTATGCAGTCTCAGGCCGATGCTGATTTTTTTAAGAAGCTTAACAAGATGCAGTTGAATTTACTTGATTTGCAAAAGAAACAACTTGAGACGAAGTATGTAATGTTTAAAGACGAGATTGAGAGGATAAAGGTTTTGGAAAAGGAGAACAAGGAGGCTCTTGCTAAAATTGACAAATTAAACGGAGACACGCCTGAAGAGAAAGCTGTAATGGATGCAATCAAGATAGATATTGCTATGAGAAACAAGGATTTGCAGAATCTTAAGTATTATTCTGTTGGGCAGGAAGATTTTCATGTATTGTCTAATTTTGATGAGCAGGTTGCTGAGATTAACAGGAAGAAGAAGGATTTGAAGAAGCAGATTGATAATGCTAGAAGTTTTTCTGATGAGAGTTTTGATAGGAATGTCTCTGCACTTGGTTATTTGGGCATTAAGGCTATGAAGTATCAGCTTGACATGAAGAAAAAGTCTAAGGAAGCAGAAAGTGTACTTCCGAAGCTTCAAGGCGAACTTGAAAGTTTGGAAACAGAGTATGAAAAAACTACCGATACAGGCAAGCAGGATGAACTTGCAGAGAAGATTGCAAAGAAACGAAGTGAGGTGAATAATTGGGTTGGGGCAAAAGATTATTCGGATATTGATTTGATAAACAATCCTTTGTATGTTGCTCCTGAGAACATGCTTCCGGGGATGGGCAGTCTTGCATCTGTTGAAGAGTTTAAAGCAGCAGTTCGTATGGCACAAGAGGATTTTGCAAATAAGATATTGAATGATAATGATGATTCTTTCAAACAAATAAGAAGTGATTATGAGAGAGTTACAGGAGTTAAAATAAATACGAAAGAAGATGCCATGAAACTTGCAAAGAGACATCTTGCAGGAACTTTTGATAGTGCGCATGCAGGTAGTTGGCTTAAACATTTTAAAAGAAATAAAGGTGAGAGTGAAGAGTCTCGTTTGGAGAGATTTAATGACTGGTTGAATTCTCAAGCTGAGGATATGGCAAGAGAAGGACTTATTAAACATGTGCATTTTAATGACACTACAGGTAAGGATGACGATCATAATTTGCCCGGTTCAGGTGTTTTAAATTTACATGATTTAAGAAAAAGACTTAGGAATGTTGGAATTAAAGAGGCTTTTATTGTTGAGGCTGGTGGAAGGGGTCCAGATAAGAATTTTCAGCTTATGAGTGCTTTTGACCTTTTTAATCCCCAAGTAGGTTATAAGCTAGATGCAAGTTTGGGTGGAGGTACAAGTGTTTCTGATTGGGTTAGTGTTAAAAGGGATTATAATAATAGGCCACAGTATTCGGGATATGGTTTTTCGGAGAGCACTTTCAGGGTCCAACAACCTCAACAGGGTCAGGAAAGGGGGGGTTGGAGTGGAACTGGATTTTTTTAGTTTATTTAATTTTTGTTTTTTAAAACAAACTTTTATATATTTATGATATTTGTTTTTGTTTATGGTAGATGAAACTTCGCAACCTTCTCAAGAAGATATTGCTCGACTTAATGAAATGATTCAAAGAGTTCAATCAGGAGGAGTTTTATCTGATGATGAATTAAATTTTGTTTTAGGTAATATTCAAGATGAACATAAACCAATTCTTCAAGTTTTGAATAAGAGAAACAAGGGTGAACAGCTTAATGCTCAGGAGCAGGCTTTTTTTGAACAACTACAGAGACAGCAACAAGGAAGTGGGCAGTTGCCGATATCTCCAGAGAGTCAGATTAATAAGGATTATTTTGAAAGAGAGAGAAAAGGAAATAAAGGAGGTTTTGAAATTCATCAATTGACTGATTTGCATCAAAAAGCAGAAAATTTTGAAGAGATGTTGAAAAGGAGTTTGTTTGATGCTGGACATTTGGAGACAGATGATAGTGGAAGAATTGTTGTGACGGGGAGAAATTTCAGTTTGAAAAAGAATGTTCCAATTGCTTTAACAGGAGATTTGGGTACAGATTTTTTTGATACTAATAATTTGGGCCTTGAGGCTTTTTTGAGTGATGCTTTAGTTGATAAAGGGGGTTGGGATTCTGATGAGGAGAAGGAATTTAGGAGTTTGTATGAGTCTTTGATGAAGATGGCTGGGCTTGATGAGAATATGATTTTGGAGCAGAATCAATCTGCTTTTGCTGAAGGGGGTTCTTTTGCAATGTTTCAGTCTTATCTTTTTGGTATTCAGGAGCCTCATTTTTTGACTAATGCAGAAAGAAAGGAATTTAGAAGTAAGAAAGAAAGACTTCAAAATCTTTTGAAAAAAGGTATGAAGAATCATGCGAGAAAGGAGTATACCATTATTAAAAAGTCGCTTGAGAGAATGGGGCTTACTCCAAATGAGGTTGCTATTGTTAGTGGGAATCATGATTTGCCTGAAGTTATGCGAGAGGTTTTGGGAGATTATTTGATTATGCCGGGCCAAGTTCGAAATGTTGCGGGTGTTAAATTTGGAAATGTTGTTGATAGTGCTAATGGTAATTTTACAGGAGGTTCTGATTTTAATGATGTTTTTGGTTATGCTGGGTTGCGTGAGAGTTTAGATAAGGTTAGGTATGAGTCTGAACCTTTTAAAAAGATTAAAAGTATTTTGAATGATGATTTAGGCCTTGATTTTGATGATGACACAATTAAAAAGTATATGGATATTTCTGTTCAGAGGGCAGCACAAGGGATTGGCGCAGGACATTTGGGAAGTTATTTTAAAAGCGAGATTGAGCCAATTTTACAAAAGCATGTTAAATCAAGAATTGAAGGTTTGAAAGCAAATATTCCTAAAGATGCAGATGTGATTTTACAGCATAGCATGATTGACCATCCGCAAAGGGCAGGTCTTGAAGAAATGGCTGCTCATGAGCTTATTAGTCAGCAACTTGGCCCTGGAACTATTGTTTTGCACGGCCACGAACATTCTCCTACGCCTCATAGAAAGGATAATGTAATTCATTTGAATCCGGGTAGTGCTTCAGGAGGAAATAGTGCAGTTCATGTATTTGATAGGGATAAGAAATATGTTTCTTCTTTGTTCAAAGGAATTGATGATAATATGATTGAAACTTATAAGTATTTGAATATGTACAATGTTCCAGGGCATCCTTCAGGTAGGTATAAGGGCCAATAGTTTTGTTTAAAATTCCCCAAACCTCTCCAAAATTGTTTCACAATTTTGCAACCTAAATTTTGATTTAAGAAATAAATTTTATTTTTTTTATTAATTTAAAGTTTTATAAATAGGTGTTTGTTTTTGTTTTATTATGCATTATTATTTGGCGTTGACTTCCAGATGCAATCTTCAATGCAAGTATTGTTATGGGAAAAGTTGTGAAGATTATTTAACTACAGATGAAGAAAAAAAGTATGATTTTACTTTGCCTGAGTCTACTAATTTTAGTATTGATGATTTGGAAAGATATTCTAAATTTGATAAGAATTTTGTTTTGACTTTTTATGGGGGTGAGCCTTTGCTTGAAAGAGATAAGATTATTGAAATTATGGATCGAGATGTTGCAAAAGATTACATGATGCAGACTAATGGATTTTTTCTTGACAAGTTGCCTGCAAAGTATGTAAACAGGATTTCTACAATTTTGGTTTCAATTGATGGGACGAAAGAGCATACTGACGAAAGAAGGGGCAAAGGAGTTTATGATAAGGTTATTTCTAATGTTAAATTTATTATTGAGAATGAATTTTCTGGAGAGGTTATTGCGAGGATGACTGTTGATGAGACTTGCGATATTTATGAGAGTGTTATGCATCTCTATTCAAATTCAGATTTTAGTTTTTCTTCAATTCATTGGCAGATTGACGCTCAGTTTTGGAAGAGTGATTATGAATTGAGAGATTTCAATAGATGGCTTGATGAAAAATATAATCCTGGAATCAAAAAGTTGGTGGATTTTTGGATGGATGAGATTCGGAGCAAGAAAAAGGTCCCTATGTTTTATCCTTTTGTGGGCGTTATGGAGTCGTTGCTTTCGGGTTTGCCTTCTCCTTTGAAATGCGGAGCAGGACATTCACTTCTTGGCATTCAAACTAATGGAAAGGTAGTTGCTTGTCCGATTACTGCCGGCTATAAACCTTTTGAGATGGGAGATATTAGAGTTTCCAGATTGGAAGATGTTGAAAAGAATAAGATTTTGCCTTCAGGAGATTGTTTGAGTTGTGAAATTAAAGATGTTTGCGGGGGAAGATGTTTGTATGCGAACAAGACTATGCTTTGGGGAGAGATTGGATTTAAAGATGTTTGCAAGAGTGTTTTTTTCTTAGTTGAATGTTTGAAATCTTATTTGGATGAGATTAAGGAAATGATTGAAAATGATGAAATTTCTATGAAGGATTTTGATTATAATAAGTATAATGGGTGCGAGATTATACCTTAATCTGATTTTTTTTTACACCTGAGATTTACAACAAAAATTTATAAATATTATTTATAATTTCATATGTATGAAAGGTAAAGAGAAAAGTAAGAAAAAGAGTCTTTTAGGTATGTCTGAAAAGGATTTTACTAAAGAAAATTTTATTGAGGGTGGTTTGATTAGGCCTGGAATTATGATGATTGCGTTTTTTTCATTCGTAATTGCATTGTTGTTGTTGGTTTTTGGAGCTAATGCTGGCGGTGTTGAGGCTTATTATAAATGGGGAGGTTCATTGGCAATTTTCTCATTTGTATTTAATATGTATTCAATTTACCAGTCTTTGACTGATGAACCAAGTATTTTTAAGAATTTAAACTTGACTTTTAAGTTTGTACTTCTTTTCTTTGAGGTATTCATCTTAGGTTGGGTTTTCTCCTTAGCTATGCCAAATAGCATTTTTGGAATGCTTTTTGGTTAATTTTCTCTTATTTTTGTTTTCTGGTTTTGTGATTTTTAGTTGTGTTTTTTTTACTTCGTCACTTGAAAAAAGTAAGAAAGCTATATATTGTATTTTGTTAATAAGTTATATATGTTACAAAAAAATAGTGGGAAACAAGAGTTCGGCTTGCTTGATAGTGCCGTTATTAATTTGATTGTTGAGAAGACAAAGTTGAATAAGGAGAAGTATAGCTTGATTTTGTCTAAGACTGTGATTATTTATGTAGTTATCATTTCAATAGCGATGTATTCAGCTATTAAAGAAACTATTTCACAGACAGTTATTGCAACTTCTTTGATAGTTGGCACTTTGCTTTTATTTATTGTTTATTTGTATGTTATTGAACATTTTAATAAGATGGACAGAGATATTGACGAGGTTGTTTCGCTTCTTCAAACCAAAGCAATCATGCATAAAAAAGAGAAGTAATTCTTGTTTTCCTTTTTTTCTTATTAGTTAACTATATAAATACTTTTGTTTTGTTTTTACTATTATGAGTAGTTTGGTAGCTATTTTAAGCAGTGGCAAGGGTACATGGGCGTATGTTTCTAGTCTTATATCCAAAGGAAGCTGGGATAAGGTTTATTTGATTTGTAATGATTATGCTTATGATAATTTTAAAGTTGACATGAATAAGGTCATAAAGCTTAAAATTGATGAGAACAATCCTGAGAAGAGTATTAGAATTTTGTCTAATTTTTTTAAGGAGCAAGTTAAGGATTTTGAAGTTGCATTGAATCTTGTTTCTGGAAGTGGTCTTGAGCATATGGCAATTCTTTCTGCAGTTTTAAAATCTGGCCTTGGTGTTCGATTTGTTTATTTTAAAAATAATGATGTTGTTGAGATGAAGATTTTTGATCAAGAGTTTTCTGTTGATGATGATTATCTTAATTTTTAATCTAAAAATTATTCTATTATTATATCTAAATGGTTTAAAAGTCCTATTACCTCAGGATTTGAGAACTTTGTTTTTTTTAATGTGTTGTTGTTTGGATTTATAATATAGTTTTTGGTATTTTTAAATGATGCAGAAGTTAAATTACAATTTTCGAAGTTTGTGTTTGTTAAATCTGAATCTTCAAAATTTACTTTTGTAAGGTTGGTTTTTATAAAATCACAATCATATATTTGACAATTATTAAAGGTGGTATTTGTTAAGTTTAAATCTGAAAAGTTTGACATTGTTATTAGTGAATTTTTGAAATTGAAACTTATTATGAATTTGTTGCATTCTTTGAAGTCTAATCCCAGTATCTTGCAATTATTGAAATTAGTATTTTGAAATTTTGTATTTGTTAAATTTGTGTTAGATAAGTTGCAGTTTTCAAATGTACAATCAATAAAATTTGAGTTTTTGAAAGATTTGTTGGTGAAATTTTCATTTTCAAAAGTTTTTGTTTCGAATTCTTTGTTTTCATAATCCATTTTATTTTTGTTTTTTATTTTCTTTTGGTTTGATTTTTAGGAAAAGGAATACATAATGAAGTGGATTTTTTACTGTTTTGTTTTTGAAGTATGTTTTGTCTGCTTCTATTATATCTTTAGGGATGCCGATTGATGAATAGTAGTTTGTGTTTTTGAAGTTAGGCGGAGAGATTTTTTTGTCTTGAGATTCAAACCAGGAGATTTGTGCTTGAATATAGTTTTTTTTGAGAGGTTCTTCTTGTCTGTCATTCCATTCATAAATCATATCTTTAATGTGATTTTTTTCCCAATTGATTGAATGAAGGAATGTTAGAAGAAGGAATATTGCTCTTTTTCTTCCGTCTTTGAAATTGTTATTGAGAACGAATTCTATTGTTTTAGGGAAATCTTTTATGTCAACTGTTTCGTCTATTTCAAATACATCTCCAAAGTCTCCTTCAGTTGTCATTTTACCTGCTTTTGATTGCATTCGTTTTTTATGGCTTTTCTCTGTTTCTTCTATCCAATCATTGTCTTCTAGATATGTCTCATCTGCTTTTAGAAGGAGTATGTCTGCGTCTTTTCCATATTTTGGGTTGTATTTTAAGAATTCATAATCTTTGTATTTTTCTGGATTTACATTTTCTATCTTTGCTTCTTTTTTTTCAAATTCTAGAATTCTTTTGTTTTGAATTGGGATTGAAGATAATGCTGATTTTTCGTTAAGAGAGTATGGTGCTCTGAAAAGGTGCCGGGTTGTGATAAGAATTGTGTCTATTTCTATTATTTTCATGAAGTTTAAGTTGTGTGCACCGGGGTCTTTTATGATTAGTTCTTCTATTTCTAAATCATATTTTTTAGCAATTTTTTCTATTGAACCTTCTTCTTCTAAAATTGCTTTTGAAATCTTTCCTTTTAGTTCATGCATTAGATATAAGGCGATTTTTTTTGCCATGTCTGGAAATAGTTCTCTTGTTTCGTATCCACCGAAATATTTGCTGAAACTTTCAAAAGGGATCCCTATATGGAAGCCTTTGTTTCCTGAAAATTTTGTCGATACATTTTTTACTCCAAGTTCATCTAGGAAATCTAGGATGATTTTTCCAGCTATTTTTGCGAATTTGAAGTCTACTCCATCAAGATCTAAGATTAAGTCCCAACCTATTCTGTTTTTGTTTTTCTCTTCTTCTGTTAGGTTGTTTTCAAGTAGAAGAGGGTTTTCCCATCTTTCTTCGCTTATGTGAAAAGATTGTATGCCTTTTTTTACAAATGTTCTTATATCGCTAATATATTCTATTACATCTGGTCTTTTTCCGAAAAATCCATCGTAACGGGTACCGATTTCTCTGTTTTTTGCAAATTTTAATATTGCTTGCTGGATTTCAGGTCTGGAATAGAATTCTTTAGCGATATTTTTATCCATAAGAAATTCTAAGTAAATCTCATTTATATA
>JBFHXM010000039.1:0-9458 GCA_041598975.1 Candidatus Woesearchaeota archaeon
CCTCTTTTTTCTTTTATTAAATCTTCAAATGCACTTAGTGCTGTTATTGATACTGCTCCACTACCTATTGCGTCAAAGAATCTTATAAAAAATATTATATATAAATTTTCTGTGAAATTGTAATAAGTTAGTAAGAATAATATTTGTGTAGCTGTTCCAAAAAGAATTATTTTTTTCCGTCCTATTTCATCAGATATTTTTCCTATAACTGGAGCTGCAAAGAACATTACAAAGGTGAATATTGCAAAGAAGTATGTTATTTGCTGGTTTGTCCAACCTGATTCGAGAAAGATTAATGAAAAAAAAGGGATAACCATAGCTATTGCTAATTGGTGCACGATTTGAAAAGAAGAAAATACTAATGCTTTAGGGTTTTCTCTTATAAGTTTGTTAAACATATTAATGTTAGAATATTTTTTGTTTATATTGTTTTATTGTTTAAAAGAAGTAGTTATTAAAATTGAGAAAATTTTATTTGTTTAATAATTCTTTTAGCTCATCAATTTCTGCTTGTTGTTTTTCAATTTGCTTTTGTTGTTCTTTGATAGCTTCTATTGCTATTACTGACAATTTGCTATAGTCTACTGATTTGTATCCGTATTCATCAGTTATTACTAGTTCTGGCATCACTTTTTCTAGTTCTTGCGCGATTACACCTATTTGTGTTTCACTTGATTCAGATTCGTTTTTTAGTTTGTAAGTTACTCCTCTTATTTCCATTGCTTTGCTTAATCCATTTTCAATTGGATTTATATTTTTTTTAAACCTTATATCTGAACCTTGTGTCACAGTTCCTGATGCGTATATGTTTCCTATAACATGTAGTTTGTGGGCAGGAAGGGTTGTTCCAAATCCTACTCTTCCATGTTCTACAATAAGTCCTGCAACTTGCCTACAATCTTCGGCAGATCCTCCCCAAACATTGCCTACAGAAACCCAACCATTTTGACATGATCTCCATGGTAGAATATCATAATCGTAGGTATATCCTTTGACGTGCACTCTCGCCATGTTTGCATTAGGATTTAATGTGTTTGCTCCTGTGTTGTATTGTCCTTGATATACTCCACCTATAGTTATTCCTCCTGTTATTGTATTATCTTGTTCCATCCCCCCTTTTAGGGAAATATACTTGCTGTTATCTCCTGAAAGGTAAATTTGTCCTTCTCCGAAATCAGTTGTTAGTAATATTGCGTTTGACATATACTCATCTCCAAAACCAAATGATGCCCAGGGCATTCCTGAATTTCCTTGGAATGTCATTCCAAATGGAGATTCAAGTTTTAGGTTTCCTCCTTCTAATATTATTCTTCCATCATAGTCTGCAGTTCCATCATCACTAAAATCAATATGTGGTGTTCCGCCCCCGTTACTTCTAAGTTCTATTCCTGGATTTGCATTTCCTGTTGTTTGAAGATTGATTGTTGGTGTTCCCGAATCTCTTATATCTATGTCATGAACTGGACTTGTTGTTCCAATACCTAAATTGTTATTTCTTAGGATTAAGTTTCCACCTTCGAAATATCCAGAATACGCTCCCCCGCTTGCAACTCCCCTTATTGCGTTTCTTCCTGCAGTAGATGCTTGTCCTGTTACTGCATTTCCATTTGTAGAGATTGCTGTAAAAGCATTTCCAGTATTTGTTGCTCTGAGTTCTCCACCTTCAAAGTATCCAGAATATGCTCCATTGCTTGCAACTCCTTTTATTGCAGCTTTTCCGGGTGCGTGTGAGGATATTACTAATCCATCTGTTGTCCAGGTGCTGATGTTTAAGCTTGCATTTTCAATTGCAAGGTCGTTCACAAACTTATAATATGTGTTTACATTTTCATCTGAGCCGAATGTTCCACCTCTGATATCTTCTACATTGTGCCAAACGCCATTGTTGTCTGCCCAAGTTGTTGTTACCATACCAAAAATTAGTAAGATTATTGTTGTTATTAAGGAGATTTTTTTCATTTTAATTAGTTACCAATATAAATGTATTATATATGTTGTCTGTTACTTTGTGAGAGTAATTTTAGTTATATTTATAAATAAGCAATTCGTTAGTATTTGTTATGATTGGATTTGATGAAAATGTAATTGTGGAATTGGGTGATTGTCGGCCTTGATGCTGGCATTGCTAGTTTTTATTATGTTTTTGTTAAATCTATTAAGGGAGTGCCCGTTTTTTTCTAATTTTGATTTTAAGTTAGTGTGACTATTTTTAGAATAGATTTGCTTTTTTAAGCATATTTTAGATTGATATTGAATTGAGAAAAATGACCGAAATAAAATTAGAACGAAGACTGGGGCTGGGAAGTGATTGTCGGCCTAAATGAAGGTTTGATGAGACAGATAGATTATATTATAGAGGATGTGAAAGAAGTTCGAGGAGAAGTGAATGGAATAGATTATAATCTGATTAGAGAAGGTTTGCAAAGGTATTTTTTTGGTGAATTTAATGTGGATGTGCATGAGTTTGTCAGAAATTACAAGCATATATTTGTAGCTTTTGGTGATTTTCATGATTTGATTATGCAAAATTATAGAAGTTTTGAAAATAATAAAGAATATAAATGGGGCCAATATTAAATTAGTATAAAAATGAAATTAGGTATTGCAGTAAATTTGTTAATTGTGAATGAAAAGAATCAATTATTATTAGCGAAAAGATCTAGTATTCAAGGCAGTTGTGCCAATATGTGGTCTATTCCTGGAGGAACTTGTGAGTTAAATGAAATATTTGAAGAGACTCTTGTTAGAGAAATCAAGGAGGAGCTAGGTTGCAAAGTATCTGATTACAAGTATTTTAAATCATACTTGTTTGAGTTGAGAGAAGATTTTTTTGTAAAAGCAGTTTATTTTTATGGCAATATTGATGGCGAGATTAAACTTAATGATGAATTAAGTGAATGTAAATGGTATGACATTGATGACGAGAAAATATTTGATTTGGATTTCGCATTTAATCAAAAAGAAGTAGTTAAGGATTTTGTAAGTTTTTACAAAAATAGGAATAAGAAGTAATATAAAGGAGGTTGAGAAGTAATTATTAGAAATGGTTGATAAACAAACAATTATATTAATTGGTGGTGCACCCACTACTGGAAAAACTAGTTTAGCAAAACAATTATCTAAACATTTGCAAATGCCTTGGATTTCTACAGATTTTATTAGGGGGTGGATGAGAATGATGGTTAATAAAAAAGACTATCCAGATTTGTTCAATTTTACTAATATTACTGCAGAAGAACATTATCAAAAATTTACAATTAATGATAGTATTAAGTTTGATGTAAAAAGAAATCTTGATGTTTTTAATGGTTTAAAAAAATTTATTGAAAAAAATAATGATTGGGAGATGTGGGACAATTTTATTGTTGAGGGAATTTCGATTTTACCTGAAAAAATAAAAGATTTTGATTTTGATAAAGTTAATTTAATTTCATTGTTTTTAATAGATACTGATTTAGATAGAATTAAAAAGATTGTTTATGAAAGGGGCCTTTGGGGTGATGCGGAAAGTTATGCCGATTGGGTGAAAGAAAAAGAAATATTATTGTTGGAAAAAGTTAATCAGGATTATTTGAAAAAATGTAAAAAATTTGGTTTGAAATATTTTATTATTGAGAAAAATAGGTTAAATACAATTGATGATGTAGTTAGTTATGTAAATAAGGAACTAAAAAATTATATAAAGAAGAGAGAAAATAAATTAATAGGATAAAATAAAAATGGCGAAAAATAAAGGTGATCAACAATTAGCAATTACAGTTAAAAAGGATGAAAATATGTCTGAGTGGTATACTCAAGTTATTACTAAGGCAGATTTGATGGATTATACGAAGGTTTCAGGATGTATAGTTTTTAAACCGAGGTCTTATCAGATTTGGGAGAATATTCAGAAGTTTTTTGATGAGAAGATTAAGAAGAGTGGAGTTCAGAATTGTTATTTTCCTCTTTTCATTCCTGAGAGTTTGCTTACAAGGGAAGAGGAACATGTGGAAGGGTTTACGCCAGAGGTTGCCTGGGTAACCCATGCAGGAGAGAGCGAACTTTCAGAGAGGCTTGCAGTAAGGCCTACTTCAGAGACTGTAATGTATGATTCTTATTCCAAGTGGATTCAAAGTTATAGAGATTTGCCTTTGAGATTAAATCAGTGGTGCAGTGTTGTTAGATGGGAGTTTAAGCATCCTACTCCTTTTATGAGAAACAGGGAGTTTTTGTGGCAGGAAGGACATACTGTTTTTGCAACTAAAGATGAAGCTGATGCTGAGGTTATGGAGATATTAGATTATTATTCCCAGATTTATGAGGATTTGCTTGCGATTCCTGTTGTGAAAGGTAGGAAATCTATTGGAGAGAAGTTTGCAGGTGCAGACTATTCTACAACGGTTGAACCTCTTAGTCCGGATGGAAGAGTAATTCAGGGTGGAACTTCACATCATCTTGGGCAGAATTTTGCAAAAGCTTTTGATATAACATTTTTGGACAAGGATCAGAAGAAACAGTTTCCTTATCAGAATTCATGGGGGCTTTCCACAAGGACTATTGCAGGTATGATTTTAATTCATGGTGATGATAGGGGTTTGATTATTCCGCCAAGAGTTGCTACACAGAAAGTTGTTATTGTACCATTATTGTTTAAAGGGAAAGAAGAAGTAGTTTTGGAAAAAGCTAATGAACTTAAAAATATTTTAAGTGATTATGGTGCTTTTGTTGATGATAGAAAAGGCAGTTCTCCTGGTTTTAAGTTTAATGAATGGGAAATGAAAGGTGTTCCTATTAGAATTGAAGTTGGACCTAGGGATTTGGAGAAAGGTGAGGTTTTGGCAGTTAGAAGGGATACTGGCGAAAAGGTTAGTATTGATTTAGGTATTACTAAGAAGAAAGTTCCTGTTTTTGAGACTGTTAAGGGAAAGGACAAAGTTCGAGAAGGTGAGCCTTTTGTTAAAAGGAATCCAGTTTATGTTATTGTGAAACATCATAAGGAAGATAAAATATTGGTTTTGAATTGGCCTAAATTCAAATGGGACACTTTTGTTATTGGTGGTGTTGATGATGGTGAGGATATGATTGCTGCTGCTTTGCGAGAGATTAGGGAAGAGACAGGTTATGTTAATTTGAAGTTTGTAAAGCAAGTTGGAGATATTCAGATAAGCAAGTTTTTTGCAGAGCATAAAAATGAGAATAGACTTGCTGTTGCAAGGTGTTTGTATTTTGAGTTGCTCGATGATACACAAATTAAAGTTAGTGAAAAAGAGAAAAAATTGCATAGTGTTAATTGGGTTGATAGGAAGAAAGTTGAGAAAATTGTTAATATTTCCAGTCATAAGTATTTCTGGCAGTTGTTTGAGAAAGGTAAGTGTGATTTCAAGGAAGGTGAAATTACTGATGGTGTTGCTAAGTTTTCAATGGATGAGGTTGAGCAGATTAATGGTAGTGTTGTTAAGTCAAAGGTGTTTAATCTTCTAGAGGACATGCATCAGAATTTGTATAATAATGCTAAGAAAATGATGGATAGCAAAACTGTTGAAGTTGACAATATGGATGATTTCAAGAAGGCAATTCTCGAGAAGAAAAGGTGTTTGGTTGCATGGGCAGAGAGTGTTGAGAGTGAGGATGCTATTAAGGATGAGATAGGCGCGAAGTCTAGTTGCTTGCCTTTTATTTACAAGGATAAAAGTTTGAAAGGTAAGAAGTGTTTTTATTCGAAAAAGCCGGCGACGTGTTGGGCTTATTTCGCAAAAAGCTATTAGGAAAATTTATTTATTTTTTTCTTATTATGTTTTTACATTTCTTACTTCCACAATTACAATGCATATCTCTTTCCGATGGATCATTAAAATAATCAGTAGTAATTTCTTCTCCTTTTTTTATATTTCTAGTGGCAATATCACAAAAATTTGTTACAATAGTGTTTGCTTCACAAGAATGATTCATATATTTTTCAGGTTCTTGCATAATTACATATTTATTTTTTGTTATACAAATATAATTTTTTTTTTCGATTGGAAGTTTTTCATATTCATTTTTAGTAATTGTTTTTGAAATATTCCATTGAAGAACAATTTCACCTTTTTTAAAATCTTTTGCTGCAAATATTCCTTTATTGTGAATGTTTGATTGTTTAATAATTACTGGATCTGTTTTCATAATATGTTGATAAAGATATTTTTTATTTTAGCATGTGGTAGACAATTTTGTCGGCTTTTGGGTATGCATCTTCGTTTGTGGATATGAATTTGATGCAGTTCCCAGTTAAGGATGTGTTAGTTGTGAATACGAGTGTGTTTTCGTTGCAAATTTGTGTGGGTGTTCTGCTGTGCAGGATTTCAAGTGCGTTCATAGCTTTTTCAATTAGATATATGCTGTCTGATGATGTGAAGTTTGCATCTACGTATATTTCCACGTATGTTTGCTCTTTAATTTTGTTTGCGATTCCTTTTTCGATGAATGCTTCGTCGTATCCTTCTATTGTCATGAAGATGAATTTTTCTCCGTTCTTGATTATCCCCCAATAGAGTTCTCCTGTGTCAGGGTTTTGGAATATCTGTCCAAGGGGCACATTATCAGATGAGCCTGAGGAACCACCAGAACTTCCGCTTAGTGCAAATCCTACTATTGAGAGAATCATGATTACCATGATGAACATGCTTGCCCAGAATGTTGAGTTAAATTCTACTTTGTTTTGTTTTTGTTTTGCCATTTTTATTCTTTTTTGTTTGTCCACTCTCCTTTGTTTGCAACTATTGCATTTCCTGAGGATTTTGGTGCATTGTTTAGAAATCTGTTTTGAAAATCGGAATCGGTTTTGTCGCCTTCTTTTTCTTTTCTGTAGCATTCATCTCTTTTTAAAGAGAATTCTTCTTCTATTTCGATATCACTTAAAGCTCCCATGAAATTGTCCATGATTTGTTTAGCTTCTTTTTTGATTTCCTCTTTATTCATATGTAAGTTTAATTAATGTTTATTTAAAAAGTTTTAGTCATTATTGAGAGTATTTTTTATTTATTAAAAATGTGTAAAACATATATTTATAAATTTGAAAAACCATATGTTTAGTGAGGTGTTAGAGCAATGTTAAAAAATTATTTTGAAATGGATGAAAGCCTTACCTTAAGCAGTTTCTTAAAGAAATTGAACGATAAAAAAAATTCGCATTACATAATTCTTGGTACTGATCCGAAGTCTTTTGTAGATATAAGAACTTTGGCTTTGAAAATCAAGAGTACTGAGGAAAAATTAAAGAATTTGAAAAAAACATTGTCGGTTTATGATGGTTCTGAGAAACAAGAGGCTTTACAATTTTTAATTGAGAGCGGAGATAGAGTTATTGGAATGGGTCAGGAAGACTTGTTTGATTTTGTTGATGCTTTGGATATTATTGCAGGTATTGAACCTTCTTTTTTGGATGAAAAAGTTGGCACTGTTGTTAAAAATGAGGTTTATGCTTTAAATGAGGCTGATAAGATTTCAAGTGCAAGAAGTCTTTTTTTGCAGAAGGGGATTAACATACTTCCCGTAATTGATGGTTTAAAGGTTATTGGTGAATTGCGGCCTATGGATTTGCTTGTAAGTGATTTGTTTGAGAAACCTAATCCTAAAGGAAATTTGTATGATAAAAATTATGATAATAATATATTGAATTTACCTATTAGCAGTCTTATTAATAAAAGACCTATTACAATTACAAAGGATAAACCATTGAAAGAACTTGTTCAAATTATGGTTAAGAAGAAACTTCCTTCTTTAATTGTTGTAGATGAGAATGATAATTTGTTTTCAATTGTATCTTACAAAGATATATTTAGGATGTACAAGGATGGTATGATTCAAAGCAGTTATAATATTGAATTTTCTGGAGGAAAGGATTTGTACGAAGATGAGTTTGCTATGATCCGTGGTTTTGCAGACAAATTCATGAAGAAAATTACAACCATTAGTGATTATAATAATTTGAGAGTTACTTTCAAAATTATTGGAGAGAAGGATCTTAGTCATAAAAAGAAGATTTTGATTAGAGGCCTTTTGTCAAGAGGTAATAAAGTGCTTCAGGTTGAAAAAGAGATTGGGCAAGGAACTTCAGATGAGATTAGCAATGACAAAGTTAGAGGGAAATGGAATATACCTTTGATTTTCCAGGATGTACTTTCTGTTTTGGAGAGACAAGTTGTTGAAGAGAAGAAAAAGAATAAATAATCCTTTTTTACTTTGTTTTTTAGTTTTATATTTCTGCGACATTTTTTTTCATTGTTTTTTATTTAGTTTTTTCGTCAGTTATATAAAGTAATAATTTGTTAAGTTTTATTATGAGTTTGAAGGATGTTCAAAAGGAAGTTGATGATTGGGTCAATCAATATAAGATAGGTTATTTCAAACCTTATGAGATACTTGCAAGGTTGACAGAGGAAGTAGGAGAGCTTGCAAGAGAGGTTAATCATATCTATGGACCTAAACAGAAGAAATCTAATGAAGATTTAAGGGAGATGTCTGATGAGATTGCAGATATCATTTTTACTTTAACTTGCTTAGCTAATTCACATAATATTGACCTTGAGGAGGCTTTTTCTGATGTTATGGATAAGTGTTATGGGCGTGATAAGGATAGGTTTGAGAAGAAGTAATATCACTAATTGATTGTTTTTTTCTAATTTTTTTCACATTATCGAACCTTTTATAAATAATAGTTAATTACGATTTTTGAGAATTGGTTGATTTTTAATAAATGGCAAATAAATTTTTTGATGAAAATGTCTTGAAAGAGATTAGTAATAATTATCCTATTTTGGAGAATTATGATGGTTTGACATTTCATTTTAATGAGATTGATGGAGTTAGTTATTTTTTTTGCCAAATTGGAGATGAGAGGCTTAATGGATTTGAATTGAAGGGTCTTTTGAAGATTAATGAAGTAAAAAGTTTTTTGAGCGAGAATGAAGTTTCTCTTCTTAATTATCTTACGCATAGATTGATTGAAACACAATCTTATTATAAAATTTCTAATGATTTTAATTTGCTTTTTTCCAATCTTATTAATAGCAAGTTTGATTGTTTTTGGCATGGAAATAAAATTAGTTTTTCCAAACTGGAGTTTAAGTTGAATTTGAATATTGTTTTTGATGAAAATAATGACGTGCTTCTTGATTTGAAAGATGATGGCGAATTTATTTTTGGGATGGATAAGGTTTTTTTTAAGAAAAATGATATTATTTATCCTTTGAATGAAAATATTCCTTTGAATTTTTACAAGGAGCTTTTTTTAGGCAAGAATGCTTTTTCAATTGATGCTTTTTTCAAGCTTGAAAAAACTTATTTGGAAAAATTAAAAAGTGTGCACAATATTGCCATTTCTAAGGATGTTTCGGATTTATCAAATCTTGATATTGCAGAAAGAGTTGCTCCTCTTGTTTTGAATGTGGATAAAACTCAGCATTTTATTGCAGTTGATTTGAGGTATAAAGTTGGAGAAG
>JBFHXM010000040.1:0-9350 GCA_041598975.1 Candidatus Woesearchaeota archaeon
TTAGTTTTAAATCCATTAATTTTTTTATATATATAAATTTTTCTTTTTGTAGTAAATTATTTTACACCATAACTATATTAGTTATTATAAACTTACTTATTTAGGTGGATATATGTCAGAAACAATAAAATTTCGAAAATATGCAGATTATGATTCAAGTGCAAATTTATATGAATTAAATAGGCTTGTAAAAGAAATAATTAGAAAACCAATTGAAACTACATATGGTCAAAAGTATGGGAAAATTATTTCAAGACCATTTGAGTATCAATATATGTCAAAAGGTTGTGATGTTTTGAATTTTGAACTTCCAAATGGAGGATTAAATTTAATTATTTCTTATATGGCTGAGACTTTTGGTTTTGAATTAAGAAATCCTGAGTTTTTTATTACTATTTTAGGTCCAATAGAACATTGTGATGAAAATAGTGATTTGGTAATGAGAATTTTGTCAGCCATTGAAAGTGAGAAAGAATGGTTCTTGTTTTAGAAAAACTAAAAACTAAAATTCCCCTCATACAACAAACTTTATTAATAATATTATATTTAGATAATGTAAGTATGAAAAAAAAGCATGAAGCAAAAGATAAAAAAAATCTTAGAAAAAAAGAGAAAAAATTTGACGATTCGCCATGGGGACAAATAAAAAGATTTTGGGATTACATGTGGAACGACGATTCATTTGGTTCTTACGTAGTTAATTTTATCTTTGCATTTCTTGTAATAAAATATATCATGTTTCCAGTTATAGGTTTTGCATTTAACAACGATTATCCAATAGTTGCAATAGTAACAGGAAGCATGGAACACAAAATTGTCGATGGAAGAGTATGCGACAAAATAATTGTGGATGTAAAAAACAAAAACTTGAACATTGACGAATACTGGAGTTTGTGTGGAAATTACTACGAAACAAACTTTAATATGAACAAAGAACAATTTAAAGAATACGATTACACCAACGGCCTCAATATTGGTGATGTAATGATACTCTATGGAAAAAATCCACAAAAAATAGAAGTTGGGGAAATACTAGTCTTTATTCCTCAAGACAAAATGGTAAATGGTGAAAGTTATTTCTTCAACAACTATGGGCCTGTTATTCACAGGATTGTAAACAAGTACGAAGACGAGCAAACAGGCAAGATATACTTTCAGACAAAAGGTGACCACAACCCCATCTCTCAGCCAAGATTCGAGACCGAAATCCCTGAAGAAGATGTAATTGGTGTTGCAGTTGCAAGAATCCCTAAAATTGGATATGTAAAACTAGCATTTGTTTATATTGTGGATATCTTCTTATACATTATAACAGGAAAATGGATGTAAAATTAAAATCAGAGATACTTGAAAAAATCAAACCAACAGAAACAGAACATTCTATCATGCAAACAGAAGTAGACAATATCCTCAATCAATTAAAAGAGAGCGCAAAACAACAAAAAATAGATTGTACATTCTACATTGGAGGAAGTTTTGGAAAAAACACCTACCTTAAAAATTCAAGCGATGTGGACCTCTTCATAAGATTTGATTTCAAGCACAAAGACAATACTTTAAGTGAAAAAGCAGAACAAATATTAAAAAACACAAACATTAAGTATCAAAAACAGAAAGGTTCAAGAGATTATTTTTCATTTCAAATATACAATAAGCAATTAAAGAAGAACATAAACTTTGAACTTGTTCCAAACTACAATATAACAAAGCAAGCAGATGTGAAAAAAGCAAAAAATTCAACAGATGTATCTCCGCTTCATGTAGAATTTTTAAACAAGAAAGCAAAAACAAATTCAAATTTAAGAGACGAGATCAGACTTGCAAAACTTTTCTTCAAGTCAAAAGAGCTTTACGGTGCAGAAAGTTACATTCAAGGTTTTTCTGGACATATTATAGATATACTAATTGCAAAATACGGCTCACTTGAAAATTTAATCAAAGATGCAAAAAACTGGGAAGAAACAAAATATATTGACATAAACAATTTTTACAAGAACGAAAAAGAAGCATTGAAAAAAATAGAGAAAGATAAAATTTCAAAATTAATAATTGTAGACCCAATCATAAAAACAAGAAATGCTGCAAAAGCCTTAAGCAATAAAAATTACAACAAATTTTTATTTATTGCAAAAACATTTGAAAGTTTTACAAAATCAGATTTTATAGTAAAAAAGTTCAATCATCATAAAACAATAAAAGCGACAAAAAAATTTGCAAAAGCAAACAACCTAAAAGGACTCTTCTACATTTTCAAAATAGAGCATGACTACAATACAACTGACATAATCGGCTCAAAACTTTTGAAAATTTCAGGCAAGCTTGAAAAGAAATTCAAGGATTACGATTTTAGAATATTTAATAATGAATTCTATCTTGATCTCGACAAGAAGGTGGCACTTTTCACATTACTGTTTGAAAATGATACTGTTCCAAAAGTGAAAAAAATTATGGGACCAAAAGTTTATATGAAAGACGCACTTAGAAACTTCATAAAAAACAGAACCTTTTTCCTTCTCGAAGAAGATAGAGTGTACTCATACGAACAAAGAAAAGTTACAAAACTAAAACAAATCTCTGCCCTTACAAAACAAGATTGTGAAGAACTACTAAATAAGAATGTTGACTTCATCAAGAAAATAAAAATCGGCAAAATTTAATCTCCTTCTTTCAATTTTCATACTTCTCAATCTTCAAACTATAAGGAGAATCTTTTCTATGCAAGATTACAATCCTTGACTCTTCCATCTCTGCTCCCACTTCATAAGTGCCAAGACTCTTGCAAAGCTTGTCTGCAAAATCTCTCACTTCATCCATTGAAGGCATTTCTTTATCACTATGCCTGTTCCTTGACAATCCTATGTGCATGTAAGCTTTCACTTCTATAATGTCTGCTTTGCTTTTTTCAATCATATTTTTATACTCCTCAAGTTGACTATCCAAATCATTCAAACCTTTAATTTGTGTGAATCTCAAAACTCTTCTGGTTTTAATCTTTGACATCGTCTCTAAACTCTTATTCAATCTCTCCCATCCATCTTCATATAATGATTTGTTAATCTTCTTGAATATCTCTGGATTTGGCGCATCTATGGAGATATAAAGTTGTGTAGGTGCATACTTAGGCTCCACTATAAGTTTTTCAAAATATGTAGGCTCTTGTCCGTTTGAAACAACAAAAATGGTTTTCGTCTTAGGCAAATTTTTCAAATACTCAACAAGTTCGAAAAGTTTAGGATACATTGTCGGTTCCCCAGATAAAGATATAGCAAAATGAGTCGGAATGAGTGCCTCATCAAAGAGTTTTAAGTCGGCCTTGTCATTTCCCTTGAATCCACTGATAAGTTTCCTTCTCTCTTCAATCAAGTTTGTAATAATCTCTTCGGGTTCATCAACTTTAAAATCGGAAATATTAATATTCTTCATATATTCCATAGGTCTCCAACAGAATGTGCAATTTTGCTGGCACCACATAACAACTGGTGACATTTCCATGCAACTATGACAATCAACACCGTAAAACCTTTGCTTGTAGCAAACTCCTTTGCCTGTCAAAGCTTTCTTTGTCCAACTGCAGATTTGCACCCCGCTATGCCCGTAAATTCCATACTGCTTCTTTCGCAGATTATTCTCTATCTTTTCTGGAAGTCGTAACATAGAACAGTTGCTATCTTGCTTATTCATACTAAAAAGGAAAATACTTCTATTTATAAAATTAAAGCATATTATTAAGCACAATATCTTGCACTAACTCTTCTTGAAGCAGAATGGAAATGTTTCATGTAATGAACTATTTCACCCGGACTTATTACTGGCATTTCAAATGAAAGAATTCTCTCGCCTGATTCTAACGGAACAATTGCACCTCTTATGTTTCTGGCTTCTAATTCTTCTCTAATACTTCTCACCAAACCTCTCATGTCAATAGTAGGTTCATTCTCTTCAAACATTCCTCTTGAAAATCTTGCGCCAAGTAAAAAAGAACCATCAGGTTTTTCCATTAGACAATAAGTCTCAAGAATTGTTGCTTTTGGATGTGATATAAAAAGTGCTTCCTGTTTGCCTCTTTTAATTTTTCTTAGTCCGCAATTTTCACATTCCTTACTAAATACGTCACCATACATTTTTATAAAATTACATTAATTATTTCATATAAGCTTTTTCAATAATTACTGGATTAAGAGGCCTGTCTGCAGAATCAGTTTGCATATTTGAAATCTTGTCAACAACATCCATCCCACTTACTACTTTTCCAAAAACTGGGTGCTTGCTAGATAATGGAGCTTTGTCCCAATCTAAAAATGTATTGTCTTTCACATTTATGAAAAACTGGCTGCTTCCTGTATTTGGGCCAGCATTTGCCATGGAAATTGTTCCTCTAACATTAGATAAGCCTTTCGTAAATTCATCTTTGATAGGTTCACTTCCGCCTGTCCCCCATCTATTTTTCAAAGAATCATTCTTGCTTAAAGGATCTCCTGACTGAATCATGAAATCAGAAATAACTCTGTGAAACTTAATTCCATCAAAAAAGCCACTCTCAACTAAGCTTTTGAAATTGCCTGCAGTAACTGGCATCTCTTCTAAATAAAGTTCAATCTCAATAACGCCAACATTAGTCTCCAAAACCACAATATTACTATTTTTTTCTTCCATCATCATACTCACAAAAACAACTGCCAATACTAAAACCAAAACAAACATGGAAATTGACAACAACTTGAAAAACTCAAGCCTATGAAAAAAGGTGTTTTTCTTACTCATCTTTAAATGTTTAAGGACCTACAAAACCACATTTAGGACAAATATACTCTTTAGAAACACTTCTAGCTCTTTTAGTTCTTGAAATTTTAACTTCACCGCAAGATGGGCAATCAAAAGTGATGCTACCAACTTCATTTACGATTTTGTTACCATATTCATCATAATTAACATTTACCATAAAATAAAATAAACGCGAAATCCTTTATAAAAGTAACTGTAAAGCTAAGCTTTTTTTCCTAATAGTTTTGCAATCCTGTCATCAATAGGGGGGTGTGTGGAAAACAGTCTGTTAATGAATGAATGCTTGTCTCTAAATGGAGTGGAGATAAAAAGATGCGCGGTTGCCTTATTTGCTCTGTCAACAAGTGGGTCGGGGTCGTTTTTTATCTTTTCCAAAGCAGACGCAAGCCCTTGCGGGTACCTTGTCAAAAGTGCCCCATTGGAATCTGCAAGATACTCTCTTTTCCTTGAAATTGCAAGTTTAATCATCTCTCCAATGATTGGCGAGAAAATAACTAACAATGCCCACAAAGCGAAAATAAATATTAGTGCCTGGCCACCTTTTTTCCCGCCTCCGCCACCACCTTTTGGCGCATATATGAAAATTCTAAAAAGTAAATCCGCTAAAAGGACAGTAGCGCCAACAAGCCCAGCTGCTAGAAGCATAACTTTTATGTCTTTGTTTTTAATATGGCTTAGCTCATGAGCTATAACTCCTTCAAGTTCTTGCCTATTCAATTTTTCAACAAGTCCAGTTGTAACTACTATGTAAGATTTTTCAGGCTTGAAACCGGTTGCATATGCATTAAGTGCAGTATCTTCAATGACATAACATTTAGGGGGCACACTCATTCCTGCTGCAAGCGATAGTGCTTCTGTTGTATGATAAAGAAAAGGATAAGTGGTTCTTGAGGCTTCCTTTGCTCCTGTCGCACTTAAAACCATCTTATCTCCGGCACTCATAAAAATGCCCACATAAATTAAAGAAATCATTACAATAAGTATCATAATAAAAAAAGTTATTGTAAAATCAAGAAAAACATTTTTTGCATAAAGGCTGTAAACCATTGAGGTCACAAGTCCGATAAAACCTATGAAAACAAAAAACAATAAAACAATAAAAATAGACTTTCGCCTATTACTTCTAACTTCATCATGTAAATTTACAGCCATTTCCTATGTTTTTATATATTGTTTATTCAAAACTAACTTTAGGTACTGCCTTTTCAGATTCAGCAATTTCAAATAAATCTCTTTCTTGGAAACTAAACATCTTTGCAATAATGTTTGATGGAAAGCTTTCTCTTTTAGTGTTAAAATCCATAACAACATCATTATAATATTGTCTTGATGCTGCAACTTTGTTTTCTGTTCCAGTCAACTCTTCTTGAAGTTGCATGAAGTTCTGGTTTGCCTTCAAGTCAGGGTAATTCTCACTAACTGCAAAAAGTGACTTCAAAGCGCCAGTTAGCATGTTATCAGCTTCAGCAGCTTCATGTACATTTCCTGCATTCATCAAAGCAGATCTTGCCTTTGTAACATTCTCTAAAACAGTCTTTTCATGTTTTGCATACCCCTTTACAGTCTCAATAAGGTTCGGGATTAAATCTGTTCTCCTTTTAAGTTGAACATCAATTTGCGACCAAGCATTCTTAACTTGGTTTCTCAGTCTTATCAATGAGTTGAATACAATTGTAACCCACAAAAGAATTACTACTACAACTCCAATTCCTATCCATGAAATTAAATCCATAATACTTAACTAACATTTTTTTATTTAAATATTGTCCTTAACTTTTTGTAGTTACAAATTAATATAATTAACACTCTCTAAAAAAGCATATGGAAACAGTACCATTAATAATATTATCAGTTTTAGGTTTGGCAGTGCTTAGTGTCTTCATATATTTCATAATTAGATTTTTGAAAGGAAGCATTAAGATAAACATGCCTATCAACTCATTTTCATATGGGGAAAACATAACTGGAACTTTTGTGCTTAAAACTAAAAAGCAAATTGAGGGCAACAGGCTCTATGTAAGCTTGATTGGAAAAGAGAAGAGAACCACATATTCAGGAACACAAAGAAGCACGCATTACGAAGAGATATGCAGGTTCGATCAGAACATAGAGGGTGCAAGAAGCTACTCTGGAGGTTACAGGCAGACATACTCCTTCAACCTCCCCTTCCCAACTGTAAGCACTCCTCAACAAGTAAACTCGCAGTTGGGACAGGTGGTGACTGCTGTTGGAATGTTTGCAAACATAGGTACAAGAAGCATCGTTTGGGAAGTGAAAGTTGTCTTGGATGCAAAAGGTGTTGACTTGTCAAAATCGAAAAAGATATACTTGAACTTCACACAGCAAACAGGTAATCCGCAACAAAGCCAAGCAACAATCCAAAATTAAAATATTATTTTTTACTTTTTTCCTTCCTTCTTCTTTTCTTGCCAGTACTAGCGATAATTTCAAAATACTCACTAATAGTCTCTGCAACAGATTTGTTCTCAATAACAACTGCATAATAAGGCTCCTTCCAAATAACAAACAAAGCTTTATCTCCGTAAGTGATAGTGGTTACAGGAGATGTTAAATCGTGTTCAATGTAAGTATAAACTCCATTTTTTAACTTTTCAAAATCAGGCGTGCTTTTTGAGACAATCAATTCTTCTTTCAAATTTAACTCATTAATCCTTTTAACACCATGGGGGCTGATATAACCAAGAACTTCTTCTATCTCATTATGTACAAGTCCTATTGCTTTATAATCTTTTTTCACATCAATTAAATCTTTCACAAGCATTCTTATACCTTGTTTACCTTGCAAGACTTCACACTTGATTGTCTCTTTTTCTTGGCCACTAATTTTATTTAATTCTGGGATTATACTTTCAAGGGCGTTATATTTCTCTCTATAATGATTAAGTAATTTATTTGGAGGAAAGGCAATAAAATGTTTTGATTTGTTAACAATTTTAACCGAAACTATTCCTTCATGAATTAATTTTTGCAATACATCATAAACAGTAGTTCTATCAATTCCAGTATGTCTTGATATTTCAAGTGCACTTTGTTCATTATTTTTGATTAAAGTAATATAAATTTCTATGCTTTTTTCATCAAGCCCAAAATCCATTAAAATTTCCCTTATTTTTGCTTTCATTTTGACTTATAATTATTACAAATAAAGTAAAATATATAAATGTTGTGGAAATTCCACAACTCATTTTTTTATATAAGTCATTGTTATCATTTCCTAAAATGGTTATTAAAATTGACCTGGCAATATTAGCAATTTATTTTTTAAGTTGTTTAATTATAGGAATTATATCTTTTAAGAAAAAAGGTTATGATTTTTTCTTGATTGCAAACAGGGAAGTAAAAACACTTCCATTAATTGGAACACTTTGTGCAACTCTGGTTGGAGGGGGGCTTTTGGTATCTCTTACTGCACTCTCTTATGAATATGGGATTGGGGCAATATGGGTCTTGGTAGGAGCATCACTAGGCCTTGCGATTTTCCCACATTTGTTTGGAGATAAAATAAAAGAATTATCAGATAAAAACAAGTTTTACACGATTTCAGATTATTTTTATTACAAATTTGGGAAAAAGAATGGACTTTTAACCGGAATAATAATATTTATTATGTTCATCTCCTTGCTTCTTGTACAATTTATTGCAGGAGGCAAAATTCTAAGTGTTATCTCAGGTTGGACTTATAGTTTTTCAATAATAATTTTTACAATTATAATATTACTCTACCTAATACTGGGGGGACTAAATTCAGTAATCAAAACAGACTTATTTCAATTCCTAGTTATGTTCATATTACTTTTAGTTATGATTTTTTCATTTAATGTTGATATTGAAATTCCAAAAAGTCAATATAATTTATTCAAAGTTGGAATTGACCAAATAATTGGATTTGTAATTATAGGCTTCTTTTTTCTTGTAATCTCAGCAGATGTATGGCAAAGAGCATATGCTGCAAAATCAAAAAAAGTATTAAAAAAGGGATTTTATATGGCTGGGGTTTTCCTTTTGATATTTGCATTTGCAATAAGTATTATTGGAATAATCACTAAAAATGTTTTCTCAAACATCGACCCTGAAGATGCACTGTATTATGGGCTTGTAGAACTTCTTCCAACTGAGTTTTTAGGAATAGGGCTTGTATTTGTGTTTGCATCTATAATGTCAAGTGCTGACACTAGCGCATTTATAACATCACTTAGTATTTCAAATGATATGCCAACTTACTTTAAAAAATACGGAAAAAAGAAGCTAGCAAACTTAACTAGAATAATTGTTTTTATTTGTCTAATAGTTTGTGCAACAATTGCAATATTTGTTGATAACATAATTGATGTTATGTTTGCAGTTGCAAGCATTGGCCTTTCACTTGGACCAGCATTAATTTGTTCACTAAAATGGAAACTAAAAAACAGCGCAGTATTTTATAGTATATTAAGTGGACTAATATTCGGGATATTATTAGTAATTACAAAACAACTTACACCAGAAACCTCAGTACTTACTCTGCCAGTATCATTTATTGTATTAATAATAAGTCAAAAGCTAGTAAA
>JBFHXM010000041.1:0-9303 GCA_041598975.1 Candidatus Woesearchaeota archaeon
AAATATTTTTTCATATTTAATCTGGCAGATTTTTACCTGTTTTTAGCTATTCTTATATATTTAATATATGATATTAGTGAAAACAAAAACTTAAAAACCGAAAAAAAGAGAAATTAATATGGTGGAAAACAAACTCGTCATAATTGGAAATGAAAATTCAGTAATTTATTATAATCTGAACAAACAATTTACAAATTTAAAAAAAATTATAATTACCGGCGATGAGATATTAAATTCTTATGAGAGTTCACAAATCAAGGAATTAATAAACAAGCTCAAAACCATTAAGAAAAATAATTACAAGGAAATTTTAGAGGAGAATTCATATCTCTTTGATACAAATTTGAACAATGAAATTTACAAGAAGATACAGGAATCACTGAAGAAAATCTCCGAGCAGTACATGGACGTTCAACTTAAGGATTACAACTTCATGAACAGTGTCTCAAACACAAAATTCAACATTACGTTAAGGTGTGAAAATTTCTCAATCACAAATTTTTATGTAGAAAAAGGAACATTCATAAAGAACATAATGAATCTGGTTAAGCAGTATCTTAGCTTTGAAGGAAACCTTTTCCGGCTTTCCAAGCTAGAGAAATTCCAAGTCGAGATTTATGAATCAGAAGAAATTTACAAGTCAGTTTATTTGAAAAAAGAGAACAATAAACTTCTTTTAGCATCATATTTCGGATTTCCAAACAACAAACCAATCAATTACCAAGTAGGTAACGAGTTTTACATTTCCAAAGACAACGATTTTAAATTTTACAAAAACAAGCAAACTGATGCGATTTTAAAAGAGCATACAAATATTGTTTCCAAAGAGATTAATTCACAAGAAAAAATTCTCAGTAACGAAGACTTAATATTGATTAATGAAAAGACAAAGAACATAGATGATGCTTTAATTGAATGCTACATTAATAGCAAGAACCATTTAAGAATTGTTAATGTAAGTGTTATTGAGAATCCTATTGATAGTTACAGCGATAACGGATTCATCATAAAAAAATCGACAAACAATTATGACAGAGTTTCGGTTTTAACAATGCAGGACGATCTTGAAGAGGACACAGTAAATCCAAAATACTTGTTATTGAAATCAACAAATGACATCAAAGAAATATTGTCAAACATAACAATTCTGAGCAATGTTGATGGAATTATCATTACTAAGAATTTTTACATACCTTATTTAACAAAAATAGGAGAATTGAAAAATATAGATATTCTGTATTCAAACAAACCACTAAATAAATCACTTGACCAGAAAATCAACTGGGAGAATTTTGATATTGAAACCAAAGAGGATTTCGGCATTCAAGAGATTAATCCTTTTTCAAAAATTCTTGGAGAACGAAATAAAGAGAAAGATGAAATGCTTGAAAAATTAAAAAACATAGATTTGTCCACGCCAGAGAAGAATAAATTCAATAGAGAAGACGACTATATGATTGAAGATACTATAAACAGCATAATCGGAAGTTCAAACTCTAGTTTCAATAAAGGGAAAGCAACTAATTATGGTAGTAGTGTAGGAAGTGGCAATGGGAGTTCAGGAACATCTTCAATGTACTCGCAGGGAAGTGTAGGAAGTAGCGGAGTTAAAGGGGCACTTGGACTTCTTGCTGATGCCGCTTTTAGCCAGCAAGCAAACAACCAGCAAAGGAGAATGCAAGAGGAGGAAGAACAAAAACGGAAAATGATTGAGGAGGAAAAAAGAAAAGCTATGATGGAAGAGAGCCAAAGACAGCAAAATACATCATTTAGCGATTTTACCTCAATTCCTGATTCTGATGAAATTTCAGAAAAGTTTCCAAAAACAATGGACGACTTCTTTAGTGGCGGGAGCATGCCAAATGTGGAGGAGGCAGTGGCAAATGCAACAGTTATCAAAGAAGAAGTAACTTATCCCAAACCAGAGAGAAACCTCGAAATTATGGAAGACATAAATCTGGCAAGATACGAAGACATAGTTGCGACAGAGGTTATCGGGGCACCAAATCTGAGTGTTGATGCATTTTATGCAGACATGAACACAATCTCACAAGTTTCAGGAGGCAAAATTTATTTCCTCACTTTGAACAAAGATGAGATGACAAACAAAAATTTGAATTATGTTCTTCCAATTGGTTTGAATTCGCCAGATATTTCTGGATGCTCGCTTCTTGTTAATAATATTAATGATTATTTTTTAATAGACATTAATCAAAAGAACGTGAAGTATTTTGTTAATGTAAATGAGATTAATCAAACAATCAAGAAAGAGTTCATCAATGAGATTATAAACAAAGTCGGACCTATCACACTTATTTGCATGAAAAAGGATATTGAACTTATTGGGGAGCACATAAATAAAATCAGAGGAATTTATGTGAAGGATGTTAATTCCAATTCTGAATTGGAAGAGATTAAAAGACAAATGTTGGTTTTTGAAAAGAATTTTTTAATTAATAAATTGTAAATTTTTATTTTGTTATTTTTATCTTTAATATTTTATGCAATAAAGCAAAGCGATATTAACTGGCCTAGTTTCTCCTCCGCCCGTGAAACCTGAATTAAATTCAGGAATGTCAACAAAATGAGCATGAGGGCCTGAACTACTTATTGCATGAGTGTGTGAACTTCCTGCTGCATTAATAGTTAATGAATGTGAATGTGTTCCAGCATAATTAGTATTTTTTGAAGCAGCAAAAATCACTGGCACAGAATAACTTGTTTCTCCTACCACATGTTGCTCAATTACGTTTCCATCAAAACTATGCCTATGGTTTCCTGCGTCATTTGTGCTTCCAGTGTGTGTGTGTGTGCCTCCTGATTGAGTGCTTGCACCATGGTTGTGGTCACCAGTTGAGGTTGATTGTGTATTATCGGGGTTAACTGTGTGTCTGTGTGATGCAAAAGAATCTGTTTGCAAAGATGCAAATACTCTGCCTATGTCCCTATTCGCACCATCATCATAAGCCCTAATAAAGTACCCCCGCAGGTCTGGCAAACCGAATGTTGTTGACCCATCACCAGACCCATAAAATGTTCCAATATTACTAAACAATCTTGGGTATGTTGTCCTTGAAACTGTTTGTCCATCTGCTTTTAACCAACCTTTGGGGCAATCGTTCATTGCAAAACTCATCACTGCGCCTGCAGGAACGCCATATTCATCAACATAACCTTTTGTCGCAACAACTTCGTCACGATCATATATTGAAGTTTGGTTATTCATAAATATCTTGCCAAAATTTACAATCAAATTGTCTATGAAAGTATAATCCCCTCTCACTTCATCACTGCCAAATATGCCGGGTCTTACATCTTTTGTCAAGTGCCATATTCCATTTGTATCTGCATAAGCAAAGCCAAAGAGCAATGCAATTGAAATCAAAATTGCAATTATTTTTTTCATGTTAAAAGTAAGTACAAAAAAATTTGCTTATAATTGTTAGTAACTACCTATTATGAAGAAAAGAAAGATTTAAAATAAAAAAATATTGTAAATAAATATGAATGAAAAAACTGCAGATGAAATTTTAAGAATATGTGATAAGTTTCTGAGAATCCCTTGCGTTATTGAGCATGAACAACATTTTTTAAAGTATTTAGAAGGTAAGATAAAAAAAATGGGATATAAAACAATTTTGAAAAAAAATTATCTTGTTGTGAAGCCCAAAAACAATGTTAAATCAAACTTGATTTTTTCTGCACATGTTGACAGGCACGGACTTATAAAAAATAAAAACAAGGAAGTTGAGCATCTTGGATTTTACCTGAAAAAGAAAAAAGAGATGAAATTTAAAAGGGACGATATTGCTGAACTTGAAAACGAATTTGTGAAATGGTTTAATGGGAGTCAGATAATATACAAAGCACAACTCGTAGGTGAATTTATAAGAATTACAAGTCATCAGGATTTCGAGTTGAAATTTACAAGGCAAGGCATGGACACTTTTTTTGAGAAAGTCGGACTAAGGCATGTAAGAGAAGACATAAGCTCTTTTGACAAGATAACGGGCAGAATTTTGAACAATTTCCAGACTACAAGATGCGATGTAGATGTGAGTAAAAAACTTGTTTCATTTGATTTGGACGAAAAACTAAATAACGAGGACCATGTTTTCATGCTCAATTCCAAAATAAATGTCAATGAAAACATGTTTTCTGGGCAGATAGACAATGTAATCTCTGTTGCAGTGCTTTATTATTTGCTAGAGAATACTGATTTTGAGCAGGAAGTGATTTTTACAACAAAAGAGGAGATTGGGCTGAGTTACAATTGCGTTTTGAGCTATCTTAAAAACAAGGAAAACTTGAAGTTGATTGTGCTTGACACCTCACCTTACACAAGTTTCAAAGGCAAGGAAAAAGGCTTTTTAACTTTAAGATATGGGGACGAGAACGGAGGCTTTGATTTAGAGCTTGTTGAAGATATTAAAAAGACACTTATAAAGAAGAAAATACCTTATGATTTCAAACCATCTTTTATAGGAATGACAGAGCTAGGAAGGGTTTCTGCAGAATCAAAAGGCAAAATCAAGGGCACCACGTTGCAATTGCCGTCTTTGAACTACCACACCACATACGAAACTTCCACTTTAGAGAGTTTAGGGAATTATTTGGAAATTGTTGAGCATTTATGTAAGAAATAACAATGAAGTGATATATAAGAGGCACAAGATTTATAAAGCCGTTTTTTTATTATGTTATTATGACTAATTTTATCAAATTAAAGGTTGCCGAAGCACACCAAGACGATGTAAATAAAGGGACTGTTAGAATTGATAGTTCGTACATGAGAATGCTTGGAATTTCTACTGGCGACATTATTGTTATTAAGGGAGAGAGAGAGTCTCTTGCCATTGTTGAGAGGGCGTACCCAAGCGATTTAGGCCTTGAAATCATTAGAATGGACGGAACCCTTAGAAAAAACGCAAAAATCAGTATTGGGGAGTACATAACCATTTCTAGAGCAGAGGTTGTTGAAGCAGTAAAAGTTACTTTAATACCTTTGCAGGAGTTTGTTGTGCATCCAACGACTCTAAACAGCCTAAAGAAAGGTTTGTTCAAAAAACCAATTGTCGAAGGCGACATCATATCTGTAAGCGGAGGACCAGCAGGACCTGATTCAAAACAGATGTTCTCCTCGAAAAACCCCTTTGCAATAGACCTATTCAATGCAATAGAGAGGGATTTCTTAGGTTTCAATCTTGGCTCAATGAAGTTCAAAGTTCAAACAGCAAAACCAGGAGGGCTCATGATTATCGGACCGCAAACCATTATTGAAATTTCACAAAAAAGCCTTGATGAAGAGAGCAACCAAATTTCTTATGAGGATGTAGGTGGTTTAAAGTCACAATTGACAAAGATTAGGGAGCTTGTAGAACTGCCTTTAAAACATCCAGAGATTTTCGCAAGGCTTGGAATAGATGCACCAAAAGGCATTCTGCTTTACGGGCCACCAGGAACAGGAAAGACGCTTCTTGCAAGGGCAATTGCAAATGAGAGCGAGGCAAGTTTCTACTCGATTAACGCACCAGAAGTCGTCAACAAGTTTTACGGAGAGAGCGAGAAAAAGTTGCGAGAACTTTATGAAAAGGCAGAAAAGAACTCGCCTGCGATTATTTTCATTGATGAAATTGATGCTATTGCTGCTAAAAGGGATGAAGTGCAGGGTGAAACAGAAAAAAGAATTGTTGCACAACTTCTTACTTTGATGGATGGTTTAAAGAAAAATAAAAGGATTGTTGTAATTGCTGCTACAAACAGGCCAGATGCACTTGACGAAGCACTTAGAAGACCAGGAAGATTCGATAGGGAACTTGAGATTGGGGTGCCAAAGGAAGATGACAGACTTGAGATTTTGAAGATTCATTCAAGGGGCATGCCTATCAGAGGCGATATCACTAAAATAGGAATTAAAAGGTTGTTGAATGAGAAAATCGATACCACAATTTCACAATTGAAAAAAGGGATTGGAAAGAAAGATGAAAAAAACAAGAACAATTTTGAAAAAGAATTAAAATTGCTTGAAAACATAAGAGATAAACTTTCCCAAGACAAAAAACTTAGCAATAATGTTTTGAAAACCATTTTTGATTACAGAATCATTTCCAAAGAAGAAGGAAAAACAAATGGGAATGGAAGCAAGAAATTGCATGAACTCATGGAAAAACAAGAATTGTTTGATAGGATAAAAAGTACCGAAGCAAAAAAGGAAGTTAAAAAAACAATCAAGGAATTGTCGGAGATTGAAATTCTAAATGAAGCTTTTTTTGAAATCTGTGAGACAAATGATGATGCTATTGACAAGCTTTTAAAGGAGATTGCAGGTGTTACACATGGTTTTGTAGGAGCAGATTTGGAAGCTCTTGTAAAGGAAGCTGCATTTGATGTACTTAGAAAGAATTTTCCAATGCTGAACACGACAACAGACAAGATTGCACCAGAAGTTTTGAACAAGCTGGAAATTAACATCAACAATTTCAAGGAAGCTTTGAAATCTGTGAAGCCTTCTGCAATGAGAGAATTCTTAGTAGAAGTTCCAAAAGTGAAATGGACGCAAATTGGAGGTCTTGAGGAGATTAAGCAGTCACTTACTGAAATGGTGGAGTGGCCACTTAGCAATGCAGAGGCGTTTAAGAAGTTAGGGATTAAAGCACCAAAAGGAATTTTGTTGTATGGACCTCCTGGAACAGGTAAGACGCTTCTTGCAAAGGCAGTTGCAACTGAGACTTCTAGTAACTTTATTTATATTAAAGGGCCAGAAATCATTGGCAAATATCTAGGTGAGAGCGAGAAGATGATTAGGAAAATCTTTGAGAAAGCTAGACAGAATTCACCATCAATTTTGTTCTTTGATGAGTTCGATGCGATTGCAGGAACAAGGCTTGGAGGAAACAGAGGTAAGAGTACAGATACTATCGTTAACCAGATATTGACCGAGATGGATGGTATTGAGGATTTGATTAATGTAAAAGTTATCGCTGCAACAAACAGGCCAAATTTTATTGATCCTGCTCTTTTGAGACCAGGAAGGTTTGATAAGTTATTGCTCGTTGACGTGCCAGACATTGAAGCAAGAAAGGCAATCTTAAGGATTTACTTAAAAAAAACTCCTGTTGAAAATTCCGATGAGATTGTAGAGGATTTGGCAAAGAAAACACAAGGATATGTAGGTGCTGATTTGGAAGCAGTAGTTAGGGAAGCTGGACTTATCGCACTTAGGAAGAACATTAACTGTTCACAAATCAAGAAAGAAGATTTTGTTCAGGCATTGAACATAATCAAACCTAGCATCAATACAGAGTTGCAGGAGCATTATCAGAAGGTAGAACAAGAGATGAAGAATCCGAAGAAGGAGTTGGAGAATTTGAGCATGAGCTCATATATGTAAAGATAATTTGCTCTTTTCATTTATCTCATTTTTATTTCCAAGATGATTGTGGCGCTGCCACTAATCACTTGAAAATGCCTTGATCTAAATAAAAATTTCTAAATTATCTGTGTCCAAAGAAGTTAAGACTTTTAAGTTATTTTGAGAATTGGTTGGTTTTGTTTTTTTGAGGTTATTTGGTTAAAAATTGTTATTGGTGATTTTTAAATTAAATCACCAATTTCAACATCTTCTTCGATGAAGTCCCCTTCAATAGAATCATTTACTTGTGAATCTTGCGGAGTATTTTCATTAGTTGCTGCCTGATTTTCATCAGTCTCAACTTTGATGTCAGCATCATTGCTGCCAGTACAACCTGAAACCAGCAATGCCAGTATTATCAAACTGAATAGTATTTTGAACATGTTTTTTTGTTTCATATTATATTTTTAATGTTTTCCTATTTAAATTTATCTATACTTTTTTTAGTTGTATTTTTTTGTTTTTGAGGTTGATTTCTGCAAAAAAGAAGAGTGGTTTCATAAATGTTTATGTCTGGTTTCATACATAGAAACATTATCCAAACATGAAATAAAGTTTGGGATAACAGTTAAAGGTGATAATTATGGAGAGAAAAAACATATTTGGAATTTTGGGACTTGCATTAGTAGGAATTTTGCTTAGTGCAGTTTTTGTTAGTGCGTACAGAGGAGACCCAACACAAACCGGGCCTTATTACAATCCAGAAAAGCATGAAGAGATGATGAATGCTTTTGAAAACATGGATTATGAAACCTGGGTTGAATTAATGACTCGAGATGGAAAAAGTCCAAGGATTTTGGAAGTTGTAAATGAGGATAATTTTGACTTGTTTATTGAGATGAGAAATGCAATGATTGCAGATGATATCAACAGAGCAAACGAGCTTCGAATGGAACTTGGTTTAGGACAAGGTATGATGAAACAACAAGGCAAAGGTTTTGGTGGTGGAAAAGGAATGAGAGGCCAAGGTGGTGGACCGGGCAATTGTCCTTATATGAATTAAATATCTTATTAGGAATTTTTAATTCATATTTTTTAGATTATTTTATAAATTAAGAGATATAAATTTACTATTATAAAAAATGATAGATGAATACATGATGCACGGACCAGGACAACTTTTTTTTCCAGGTTTTCCAATTTTGATGCAGTTCCTTTTGTTTTTGCTCTTTTTAGGGATTGTTTATTGGCTGATAAAATCTGGACAAATTAGTAATGAGAGCCCTAAAGATATTTTGAAAAAGAGACTTGCAAAAGGCGAGATTACAAAAAAAGAGTATAATGAACTTTTGAAAGAGATTTCCAAGTGAAGAAAATGGCAAAAAACATAGAAGTTCCGCTTAACAGATTAATGATAGGTTTCGGGCTTATTTTTATCTTGGGAATTTTGTTTGCATATTTGAACGGATATTATGTTGAGGAGAGTGGAGATTCGCTTCCTGTCATAGTGTATATTATTTCGGTTATTTCCATTGCAGTTGGCGCAGTGATTATTTTGCTGTTTCAATGGAAAATCAATCAGTTGCAATTGAAGTCTGTTTTGAACATATTGCCTAAAGATGAAGCCGAAGTTATAAGATGCTTGATTGAACATAATAACAGGCTTGAGCAGAATCATATAGTTGCATATACTGGTTATAACAAAGTAAGAGTTTCCAGAATTTTGTCTAAATATTCTCAAAAAGGCTTGATTGAGAAAAGGAATGTGGGCAATACGAATTTGGTTATTTTAAAGTTGAAATAAATACGAATATAAATGGGCTATGTCCGAAAATTCTAATTTTAGTCTAAATAAAGGTTGAAATTTTTAACAAAAGTTAAAAATTTGGGAGGCTTGGGGAAAATATTATTTCTAAAATTAGAATGATTATTAATTTCCGGACAAAGCGTAT
>JBFHXM010000042.1:0-9223 GCA_041598975.1 Candidatus Woesearchaeota archaeon
AAATACTTTTATTCAGGCAGGAATGGGCAGAACTCCGATTGTTTCACTTGATTCTAATCCGGATAATTTTATTGGTATTAATGAATGTGGTTTTTTTGCAGAGGGTTCTGTTAAGAGATTAAATGGTTATTTGAGAAAGCTTTTCGAGAACAAGAGGTTGTATGACAAGTTTTCCGAGAATGTTTTTGTTTATGTAAGGGGCAAGTATGATATTAAGAAGAACATCAAGGTCATCAAGAAGATTATTGATGAGCTTTGAATGTAGTTATGTAAGTGTGGGAAGGAGGTGGTTTTATTTTTTAGAGAGCATGAAGTGAGACTAATTTAAGAGCCCTTCTTTTTTTATTTTGAAATCAATTCATTTACTTTTTTAACAACTTGTTTGTATTTTTTTGCATTAACTTTACATAAAACCTTAACAATTTGACTTTTATTTGCTGTAAATAACATATTACATCTAATGAAACTATCTATTTTCAAACTTCCGCCTTCTGTTTCATGCTCCTTAAGTTCAATAGAAAAAGCATCACTTACAATTCTTTGTGATGTAATTTGACATAAAACAATGTCTTCTCTCATCTCATCAGATAAAATCAAACATGGCCTTATCTTACTTCCTTTCAGATCAGTATAAGGGAAAGGAAATAAAACTATGTCTCCTTTTGTAAATGAGCCCATGCTTCATCCTCCTCTTTTGATAGCCAATCTCTTGCGAGTGATTTTTCACTTGCTAAATATGTTAATCTTCCGTCTAAGTTCTCTTCTTCAAACAGTTTCTCTCTAAGAGTTTCCCTAATAAAATCTTGAAGACTATCAAAACCGTGGATTTCAGCATAATCTTTTGCACTATCAAACATTTTATCTGATAACTTAATACTTATTTGCGTACCCATAAATACATATATGTACATAATAATATATAAATGTATCTATTTCATTTTAAAAAGAAGGGCGAAAAATCTTATAAAAAATAAAATTCCGTTTAACTGGAGCGAGGCAAATTCAAATTTGTGTCTCACAACTATTAAACGAATAAAAGTTTATCCGAAATTTGTGAAAAGTTCGTTTTTTGCGCAATATTTCGTAAAAATGATAATTTGGATTTATAGGTGAAATTCAAATTTGGCAGTTATAAGCCTTTTTATCTTTAAATTTGTGTACAATTCGCTTTTTTTGGTTGTTATCCATATTATGCGCACTTTTTATGTTTATAGTGTGTGTTTGATTTTAGTGTGGAAGTAAACCTCATCTATTATCAGTCTGAATAGGTAACTTATTGTTGTTGCTGCTGCCACACCTAGCAGTCCAAACTGCAATATAAAAATAATTCCAAGGGTTATGTTTATTATGATTTGGACGATGTTCATGAGTTGCAAGTATTTGTATTTCTTGAGTACGTTGTACATAGGGTTGTAAAATATACTCCAGAGTTTGAACACGATTCCGATTAGAAGCACTTGCAGGATTACTGATGCTTGAGCATAACTTTCATCGAAGAAGTTGTTGAGTATGTATGGCGAGATTATTATTGCAAGTATTGTTCCGAATGCAACTATTGATACTATTTGTATTCTGGTTTGGTAAAGGTAGTCTGAGATGAATTTTTTGTTGTTTATGTTTTTTGACATGTCTGGGAGATAGAATGTATTTATGATGTACATGAATGAGATTATTCCTTTGAATATCTGGTATGCAAGATTGTAGATACCTACATCGGTTATTGTCAGGAAGTAGTTGATGATGATGCTGTCTCCCCAGTTTATGAAGTATACTGCGGTAAGTCCGAACATCTGCCATTTTGTAAAGTCCCAGTGTTCAAGGTACATTTTCTTGTCGAATTTTAGTGGGAAGATTTGTTTGAAATTTATTTTTGGCAGGCTTATTACAAGAACGATTATTGAAGATAGGAAGTAGTTCAGGAATATGTTTTGGAGAGTGAATCCAAGAACGAATATTATTGCGAGTAATGATATTCCATAGTAGATGTTTATGAGATTGTGCTGAGTTTTCTTGTTGATGCCGAGAAAGTAGTTTCCAATTAGAGATTTTATTGAGATTCCGATGAATGCAAGATAAAGGTAGATTAGCAATGTTTTTTCTATCTGGATGAAGTCTAGGATGTATTTTGCAAAGATTAGGAATAGAATTCCTATGAGAGTTAGTGAAATTGTAAAGAAGATAAGCTGGTTTGTGAAGCTTTTTGAGATACTTTTTTGTCTTTTCAGCTCCTTGTTTGCTGAGATGATAAATGGTGTGATTGAGGCTCCAAGGAATAGTGTTGTTGAAAAGAATATAATCATCATTCCAAGTGAGTATGAACCGTAAATGTCTGGTTTTACAAATTTTGCGATTATAATTGGGAAGAGGAATACGAAGAGTTCACCTATCATTTTCAGGATAGTGAAATTTATGAGTTCTTTATGGTTTGTGAATATGTTTTGAATTTTCCTAATCATTTGTTTTCCAGATGTACACTTCGTATTTTTCACTATATGTGCCGAGATATTCTATGCTTTTGTTGAGCTCTTCTAATTCCGGGGTTGCTTTCACTCTTTCCTTGCTTCTTTCTGAGATTTCTTTTGGGAAGATGTCTCCGTCTCTTCTTATTATCCATCCTTCGTCATTGGCTTTAATCACGTTTATGCTTTTGTCATCGATTATGTATATATTGTCTGCGATATCATATCTGAAAGTGTTAAATGAGGTTTCGTTTCTGCCTTTGTAAAAGTCAAAATCGAAGTACCATGCAAGTGTGTCTTTCATTCTTAATTCGCTTGCAATTACTATGTTGTTTTTTGAAAAGTTGTTTTGCTCAAGGAATGAGATTAGTTCGGTGTAATCTCTATAAGGAACACTTATCACTTGTTTGTCGCTGTTTTCTGTGCTTCCTGTTCCGTCTGCTGCGAAGAGTGTGTTTTTTATGCTGAAAGTTGATCCAAGGAAGAGTATTACAAGTATTATGGAGAGTGTTTTTAGTTTGCTTGTTTTTGCAAATCTTGTTGACATTTGGAGTAGGTATGTGAGGGAGGTTCCGAGGAGCAGTATGAAAAATGGAAGTGCAGGGTAGATGTATCTAGCATAGAGCAGGTTTGTGTGTGGCTTTGCAATGAATACGAAGAAAATCAGGTACGCGTAGAATATCAAAAATGATGCCCACACATATTGGTCTTTGTTTCTTGCAAATACTGGAAGAAGTGTTAGTGAGAGTATGAAGTACCATGGAACTTGCATCATAGTGTACCAAAGTACTGGGAGTCTGCTTTCGCTTAGGAAGAAGAAGAACCATTTTGGCTGGTATGTTAGCGTTAGCCTTTGGTCGAATCCTAGAAAGACTATTGCAAGGATTGCGAGCATCAGTAGGAATACAGACGCAGTTGCCAAAAAGTTGAATTCCTTGCTGAAGATGTCCATGCTTTTTATTTTCTTGTAGAGTTCAAGTTCTGCAAATATTCTGATGAATGTTGCAATGAGCAAGGCAATTATTATTGAGATTGTGAGTCCTTCCTGAAGTCTTGCAAATATTACAAGAACCGCATAAATAATGATGTTCATTATTGTGAATGTTATGAGGTTTTTTTTTGTTTTTAGGTTTTTTGGGAAGTAGAATATTAGTGTAATAAATATCAGTTCGTAAAGAATGTTTAGTGAGTAGTCTCTTACATATCTTGATAGGCCGATTGCCCAAGGGCATAGTGCAAAAAGAATTGCAGAAACTATTCCAGTTGTTTGCGAGATTCTTTTTCCCAGAAGGTACACGAAAAATATTGAAAGCGTTCCTGCAATTATGAATGGAAGCCTTGCAAGTAGTAGCGTTTCTCCGAATGTTCTGAATATGAATGCTAGCATGTGGTTGATGTAAGGCAGGGTTTCGTATATTGTTGAGCCGTTGTCGTTTATGCTTTTTGCTGCGATGTAATGGTGGAGGCTGTCTCTTCCTGGACTTATTATATCTGCATTGTAAATTCTAAGAGAGAATGAGATTGCCAGAATGAGAATTAGTAATGCAATTGTCACATATTTGTTTTTTATGAATGCTTCTATTTTTCTTTCATAACTATTTTCGGTTTTGTATGTGTTGTTTTTTATTAGAAATGGAATTAGAACAAGCTGACCTAAAAGCATTGAATAGAAAATTGTGTGGTATTTGGATATGTATTCAAAGAGGAAGAGGTTGCTTGCGATTAGTACGATTATGCTGAAATAAAAAAGTTTGATAAGTAGTCTTTTTGTTTTTTCTTCGTTTATTGTTTTGTAGGAGGAATATGCAATGATTGCTGATGCGGTTAATGATAATAGTCCAAAATTGATATAGGGTTCTAGTTCTAGTTTTACTATCTCTATTAGGAAGATGAGAAAGAAAAGTATTGCAAAAATCTGCAAACCTACTTTTTGAGAATAAAGATACATATTTTTTTCCATTTTTGAGGTTTAATTTTGGTGTGTAGTTTTATTATATATAGTTTTTGTCATTTATAAAAATTTGCTTATAATTTTATCCTATTTTATGTTTTTATTGTATAATGGGGATATGAAACTAATTCAAGCATAATTAATACATACCTTTATAAGCTGTTTCAGCCATGGTGAGTTATATTTAAAAGTAGTTTCAGAACTATTTAGGGATATATGGTTACAAAAAAATCAATACAAAAATCAATGAAATTGTTGCTTTATGCAATGTTTGGAATTTTATTTTTCACAGGAGTTTATTCTATTCCTGTTATCCCTAATGAAGATGGATTCGGTATGGATACACCTGCCGGGCGTGGAGGAATTATATACAAAGTCACTAATCTAGATTCTTCTGGAGCAGGGTCTTTGAAGGAGTGTATTGATGCGGACGGGCCAAGAGTTTGCGTGTTTGAAGTTTCTGGTATTATTGAATTATCTAATCATTTGAAGATTACTAATCCTTATATTACTATTGCAGGTCAGACTGCACCTTCGCCAGGTATTACTTTGAAGGGGGCAGGAATTGTGATTCAGGCAAGTGATGTTTTGCTTCAGCATATTAGAGTTAGAGTAGGTGATTTATCAAGTGGGCCTGCATATGATGACAGAGATGCTTTGAAAATTGAGTCCAAATACGGAAATATTAATAACGTTGTTATTGATCATGTTTCTGCAAGCTGGGCAACAGATGAGATTTTTTCCACATGGTCTTATGATGGGAAGGTTGCAGAAGGCATTACAGTTATAAATAGTATTTTCAGTGAGGCGTTGTATGATTCGTTTCATCCAGATGGAAAACATTCGATGGGTGTTTTGATTGGTAAGAATACAAGGGAGTTATTGTTTAACAAGAATATCTTGGCATTTAACAATTATAGAAATCCTTTGATTAGGGATGATTCAACTGATGTTATTGTTGCTAATAATTATATTTACAATCCTGGTGTTGGTAGTAAGTCAAAAATTTATTTTGGAACCACAGGCCCTAATAATGTTGGGATGAGAGCGAGCGTTGTAGGTAATGTGTTCAAGGCGAATCCTGAGGAGTATTATGATAATATTGTTTTTGTGGAACAGGGTTCTGCATCTAGTTTCAAGTTGTATGTTGATGATAATTCAGGTCCTTTGGGTACAAGTGATGATTGGGCTGCGGTAATGGGTAGAACAGATTCATCTATTAGGGCATCATCTGCCCCGGTGTCTGTTTCAGGCCTATCATTTTTGAAATCTTCTGAGGTTGGAAATTATGTGTATGCAAATTCAGGAGCAAGGCCTGCAGACAGGGACGACATAGATAAGAGAGTTGTTTCTAACATGAAAGCAGGGAAGGGTTCTATTATAGATAGTCAGAATGATGTTGGGGGTTGGAAAAGCTTGTCTGAGAATTATAGAGAGTTTGTTGTGCCTTCAAATCCTAATGGTGATGATGACAAGGATGGTTATACCAATTTAGAAGAGTTATTGCATGAGTATGCTTATGCTGTTGAAAAAGATATGTCAAGTTTGCCGGGAACTGCTTCTGTTTCAAGTGGGAATACTGGAACGAGTGATTCTGGTAGTGGAACTGAGAGTAGTAGTTCTGGTGCTGATGTGACTGCGCCTGTTATTTTGAGCGCAAGTCCTAGCAGTGATTTGAATCTTGGAACTACTTCAGTTACTTTGAAGGTTACAACTGATGAGACTGCTTATTGTCATTATGATGATGAACCTAACGTGCATTATCTTGATATGAGTTACATATTTGATAATACTATCTCAACCACACACACAAGTGTTATCAGTGGTCTTGTTGATGGTGGGAGCTACACTTATTATGTGAGGTGCAAGGATTTGGCTGACCCACATAATTATAATATGGAAGATTATGTTATTTCTTTTGATGTGAATGTGGATGGTTCAGGGTCTAGCAGTTTGAGTGGTCCAGATGTGACTGCGCCTGTTATTTTGAGCGCAAGTCCTAGCAGTGATTTGAAACTTGGTACCACTTCAGTTACTTTGAAGGTTACAACTGACGAGGTTGCTTATTGCCATTATGATGATGAACCTAATCAGCATTACTTGGATATGAGTTGGGTGTTTGATAAAACTTACTCCAAAACTCATACAAGTGTTATCAGTGGTCTTGTTGATGGTGGGAGTTACACTTATTATGTAAGATGCAGGGATGCGGTGAGCTCTCCTAATTATAATATGAAAGATTATGTTGTTTCGTTTGATGTGAATGTTCCTGTTAAGGAGAGTACGAAAAAGAGTAGTTCCTCTGGTGGCGGAGGAGGTGGAGGAAGCAGTTCCAAAGGTAAAAGCAGTTCTTCTGGTGGCGGAAGCACGTCCTCTTTCAGTCCGGCTGTTACGGTCTCTGATATAGGGCAAGATACAAAGGAGATTATAAATACTACAGTTGAGAGTGTTAAGAATAATGTTGATATTAAAGAGAAAGTTGAGAATGTGGTTGCGGGAGAGATTTCAAAAGATGTAAGAGAGAATACAATTGTAAGAGAGGATTCGTTTAGTTATATTGAGTATCTTTTCAAGTATTATTTTAAGAGTTTTGTAAGGTCCTTGCTTGGTTTCTTGTTTTAAATTTCTTTTTTTGTTTTTTTGATTGTGTTTTTGTTAATACCAAGTTTTATATATCTGCAAGTCATATGTTTTAGGTATGTTGTTTAATTTAAGAAGCATTTTTTTTGGATTTTTATTATTCTTGCTTTTTTCTGGATTAGTTTTTTCTGTTCCTGTTGTTCCTGGCGAATCTGGTTTTGGCATGGATACGCCTGCGGGTCGTGGCGGTGAGATTTACAGAGTTGTTAATTTGAATGCAGAGGGAGAAGGTTCTTTGAAGGAGTGTGTTATTGCGAAAGGTTCTAGAATTTGTGTGTTTGAGGTTTCTGGAACGATTTATTTGAAAGATTATCTTGTTATTAATAATCCTAATATAAGCATTCTTGGTCAAACTGCGCCTTCTCCAGGGATTACGATTGCAGGGGCAGGTATTTCTGTTAAGTCGCATGATGTTCTGATTCAGCACGTTAGGATTAGGGTTGGTGATTTGTCTGAAGGGCCAGATTATGAGGATAGGGATGCGATTCAGATAGGTTCGGATTCTGTTGATGTTTATAATGTTGTTGTTGATCATGTTTCTGCGAGCTGGGCAACAGATGAGATTTTGTCTATGTGGTCAGAGGAGATGAGGATTTACAATGTTACTGTCATGAATTCGATTTTCAGTGAGGCGCTTTATCATTCTTATCATCCCGATGGTCCTCATTCGACAGGTGTTCTTATTGGGAAGAATGTTGAGAGAGTGTTTTTGAAGAATAACCTTTTTGCTTTTAACAATGCAAGAAATCCTTTGGTTAGGGATGATTCAACTGATGTAGTTATTGTCAATAATTTTATCTATGGTAGTGGGACTCCGAGCAAGAACAAGATTAATTTTGGAAGTCGTGGGAAAAGCAATGTTCCTTTGAGGGCAAGTGTTGTAGGGAATGTTTATGTTAATAATTCTGCGGATGATTTTGGAAATGTGGTTTATGTTGATGAAGATGGTCCTAGCAGTGTTAGGATTTATTTGGGGGATAATGTTGGTCCTGTTTATGGTGAGGGTTGGGATTTGGTAGTTGGAAGGAAAGATGAAAAGGTTAGGGCAGTTTCTGCTCCTGTGTGGGTGGAAGGTTTTGAGGCGTTGCATCCTTCTTATGTGCAGGCAGAGGTTTTGGAAAATTCGGGTGCAAGACCTTATGACAGGGATGAAGTTGATTTAAGGGTTGTGAATGAAGTTAAGATGGGTTCTGGCAAGATTATTGATAGTCAAGCAGATGTTGGTGGATGGCCGGTTTTCGACATGAATCATAGAAAACTTGTTATTCCCCTGGATTTTAATGAGGATGCAGACGGAGACGGTTATACAATTTTTGAAGAATGGGTTCATAGAAGTTTGTATGATGTTGAGAGTGAGGATATTGAAGTTGTTGATGATAAAGGAGATTTGGATGGTAAAGGCAAGGATTTAGATTTAGGGAATTCTGATTCTTTAGAGGATGAGAGTGTTGTTTTGGGGTATTTTTATGATTATTTTTTCTTTTTGCTTGGAGGGTTTGTTGTAATTATGATTCTAGTGTTTTTTTTTGTTTTATAGGGTTTTTATTGTTAGTTATCTCAAATTATCCTGTAGCCCATTTCTCTGAGTTCATCAAACTCTTTTTGGAGGATTTTGTTTTCAATTGCAGGGCAGAATGATGCTGTTATTATGAAATCTTTTACTTTGAATATGGGAAAGTCCTTGCATAGTCTTGGCCTGTTTGGGTTTGTGTGGATGTTGCATGTGAATGTGGTTGTCAGGTTAGGGCACCCGTTGTTTTTTTCTAGGTTGAATCTGTATTTGGTGTTTTCTATTTTTTCAAGGGTTTTGTTTTTGAAATAGAATGTTTTTTTTCTAGCGGTGATGCTTTTTACTTCGTCTTCATTGTGAAGTCCCAGGTATCCTTTTTTGCAGCATAGTGCGTGGCATTCGTTTATGCAATAGTTGCCCAGACTATTTCTTACATTGTCGAGAATTATGTTAATTTGTTCCAAATCTTGCCTCAATCCCAGATATGGTTAAAAGAATTGTAATTTAAATCTAACTTGTCACTATTGATAACACCAACAAGTTAAAAAATAAAAAATAATTTTTATTTATTTTTTTTTTGCAGGAGCTTTTTTCGGAGCAGCTTTTTTCGGAGCAGCTTTTTTCGGAGCAGCTTTTTTTGTTGGCATTAATACATCACCTCAA
>JBFHXM010000043.1:0-9177 GCA_041598975.1 Candidatus Woesearchaeota archaeon
AAGTTGTGGTATACAATAAAAACAGCCCACAAAATAAACTAAGATTTACTCAGGAAAATTTCGACATAAAACAGATAACGCCCTTCTTGGAATCCGGAGTTTACATAATAGATGTTTATGTTTACGATTTGGCAGGAAACATCATAAACAAGAAATTTGAATACATTTTTGATAATTTAGAACCAATGCCTCCTGTAATCCCTCTTGAACTTATAGGCGCCGGCAATTCAATCCTTGTAAATGGAACTGGCCTCCCAAATGGGAAACTTGTTGCAAACATCAACGGAAAAAATACCCAAACAAACATAGACCAAAACGGAAACTTTAAACTTAATTTAAACAATCTTAATCCTGGAATTAACTATGCTAAGTTTCACATTGAAAAATCATATCCTGTGAAATCCCAAATCGTAGAAAGGATAATTTACGGGAGTAATATCAATTACCAAGAAAACCCAATTATAAATTCAATCCAGATTGAAAACTTAGAAAGTATAAACGATAAAACAACAAATAGCATAACAACAAAAAGGAACTTCTTGGTTAAGGGAAAAATACTTGGATCAAATTTGAATGGAGCTCCCGTATATATAAACGGCATAAGAACCTTGTGCGACAATAGTGGCAATTATGCCGGATTCGTAATATTAAACGAAGGAAACAATGAAATAATTGTGAAATCTGGAGAACTTGAAAAGAAATATGATAAGACAATCAATTACATAAAACCTGATTTTCAATTTCTAGAAATTCAACATGAAAAAGTTGTTTCAAGGCCAAGTGTTGCAATAACTGGGAAAACATCTATGAGTTATCCTTTCATGGTTTTTCTAAATGGACAATATCAATCTATGCAAAATTATGGCGACAACACATTTTCCTTTGAATTGAGTGGTCTTAAAAAAGGTAAGAATTTTATAGAACTAAGAGGAATAAACAACCAGATTTATCGTGAAATAGTTTATCTTGATCAGGAAGATCCAAAAATAGAAGATTTTAGCATGAAAAAGGTTAATTCTGGAAATGAGCTTGCGTTTAAAATTACTGATGATACATCTATAAATCTGAACTCAGTTGCATTAAAAATCGGAAGCAAAACTTTAGACAAGGAAAAAATGTCCGTTTTAGGAGATTATTTTGTTTTTGAAATAGATAGCTTAGAAGAAGGCACGCACAATTACGTAGTCTCTGGAAAAGACATTTCAGGAAAATCTTTTGACTTGTCAGGTTCTGTAAATATAGATAAATCATTATCTTCTTTGGGCAACGTAACTTCCAGGAGCGTCTTTAAAATTGGAAACAACCTTTTCCTAAGGTCAGGAGAAATACAATTCACAATAAAACCTAACGAGAAAATAGCCTTCGAGCATATATACTTGGACAATGTAGAACAAATAGATTATGAAATTCTACCGGATGGAGAAATAATTTTGAACTTGAACATAAACAAAGAAAGCGGAACTTTAGAATTTAATTTCATCAATTCCAAATACCAAAAATTTCAAGAAAAATACAACTATGTAAGTGATTTAAGCAAGCCAGAAATAATCCTAGATTACGTTTCAGAACCATTTTCCAAAGATAAAGTAAAAGTTTCGGGGGAAATAAAAAGCACCAACTTTGATTGGTCAAGCTTGAATTTCAATTCTCAAAAATCATTTACAAGATACGGAGATTATTTTGAGGCAATAATAGATTTAAGCAGGAAAGAACATAACGATTTGACAATTAGCGGTTACGAATTTTCAAAGAATGTGTTAAATAAAAACTACCCTTCATTATTATACAAAGACAATTCGCAAAACAATATACTAATATCAAACAAGGCAAGCGTCCTTAATGTAGATTACTTGCAGGGTTCAATTGAAAGCGAAGAAAAATTTGGCAACTACAATTATCTAACGTCCTATGACGGATTCAATTTAAATAAAGCATACTTAAGCTCTGACAATTTCAAATTGCCTTTGCACCAAAGAGAAGGTTACAGAGCACTAAATCTCAAAGGTTTTGAGTCTTCAGGCCAATCTTTGTATTCCAATGAAATATTCAATCTCAATTACACTTCTAAATTAGACTTCACTCCAAAAAACATGCCAACAACATTGTATTTAAATGGCAACGACAAATTCACATTTCAAAAAGATTATTTTATTCAAGGAAATATTCTTTCATCAAATAAAATCAAACAAGTAAGTGCAACAAATCAGAAAAGTTGCAAGTTCAATGATTTTAGCTTTGCATGTCTTGTAACATTAAAAGATGGAGAAAACAAGATTCAGGTAAAAGTTACAGATTCCAAAAACAATGTTGATACAAAAGTGTTTACGATAAACAAATTATCTAATAACATGAAAATTACTATCGATAGTGTATTCGGAGATGGAATATATAAGGCATCAAGCAAGTATTTTGTATTATCAGATGATGTTTCATTAAAAGCGACTTTGAATAATCAGGCATTAGTAAAAGTGCTAATTGATGGAAAAGAAACTTTTGTAGGAGAAAAATCAGGAGAATTTGTTTTGGACTTGGACTTGTCTGACACTATGGAAACAACAGAAAACAAAGAAATAATTTTGCAACTTGAAGCACAAAAATCTGATGGCACTTCTGCCTTTTCACAAAAGATGAAATTATATTACTACAGAGTTCTTGACGCATTTGCATCTGTATTATTAAAATGATTAATTAAATTTTTCTTTAATTTTTTTCGAAAATTCTTACAAATTGTCTAGTTCATAATTTATAATTGTAATTGCTTGTGAAGTAAAATATACTTGTGGCCCTAGCGATAATCTTTGTGTATTTTTTTTAAGAAATTTCTTAACTCTCTTATCAAAACCTTCGTGGTCGCCCAAAACAAAAACACCATCTTCTAAGTCGTTTTTTTTTATATTCTTAAGATGAACTCCATTTGCATCTAAAACAAATATTTTTCTTTTAGCCACTTCCAAATCTTCGACAATATCCATTATACTCTTATTATCTATGAAAACGCCCGGATGAACCTCTTTTGTCTCACTTTCTTTGTATCTTCTAAGGGCAATTTCAATCAACTTTTTCAAATCTTTTTTTGAAATTGTATTTTTCTCATCATACTTGATAATAATATGTCTTGGTGAAGTTGGAGGTCCCATAAGAATAAGATGTAATTCAACATCATTTCTAAATGTGTTTGAGGAAAATAATGCAGAAATAATGCTATGCAGTAAAATATCGTGTCTCCCTGCCTTTTTCAAATCTTTAATAAACGGAGCAGTGGATGCTGTTGCAGAATATACAATAAAGGTTCTCATAATAATTTCAATTACTTATTTATTTAAATAAATATGTGTGAAAAAAGCAAAACTGCAAAAGCACTCCATTACATTTATATATTAATAATGGTTAATATCTTCTATGATAGGAAATAGAATAAAAACAACGCTCTTTTTAGGCCTTTTGGCAGGACTTTTTATAGGGATTGGGTTTCTTATTGGAAATCGAACTGGAATGATAATAGGTTTTGTTATAGCTATGTCTATAAACTTTTTTTCATACTGGTTTTCAGATAAGATTGTACTCAAAATGTACAAGGCAAAAGAAGTTTCTCAAGACCACAAATTATACCCAATTGTAAAAGAACTAGCTCACAAAGCAAAAATGCCTATGCCTAAAGTATACCTAATCTCTGCTCCATTTCCAAACGCATTCGCAACAGGAAGAAACCCAAAAAATGCAAGTGTTGCTGCAACGCAAAGTTTGATGAACATGCTTTCTGAAGAAGAAATAAAAGGAGTTATGGCACACGAATTATCTCATGTAAAGAACAGGGACACTCTAATACAGACAATTGCAGTTGGAATAGCGTCTGCAATTTCAATGATAGCAAACATGCTTCAATGGACTTTGATATTTGGAGGTTTTGGTGGCGATGAAGATAATGGGGTTGCGGGTCTTGTGGGCATGTTGTTTATAATCATACTAACACCGATAATTGCTACATTAATCCAACTTGCAATTTCCCGGCAAAGGGAGTTTTTAGCAGATGCAGGTGCAGCAAACTTGATGAAAACTCCTCAACCATTGATTAGCGCTTTAAATAAATTGGAAAATGCTTCAGAAAAAGGATATAAAATTGACAATACTAAAAGTGCAACAGCTTCACTATTCATTATAAATCCTTTTAGAAATTCATCTATAGCTAATTTGTTTTCAACTCACCCTTCTACAAAAGCAAGAATTGAAAAAATGAGAACTTTGAAAATCAAAAGATAAAAAAGAAGCACAACATACAAAAGCAATATCGCAGGAGTTAAAGGTCTGCGAATGAGCAGACTACCGAAAAAAATTCAAAGAATTTTTTGACAGTATCGAAATCTCTGGCCCAGATTCAAAGCAACATCCGGGAATTGAACCCGGGACCTCTGCCTTACCAAGGCAACGCTCTACCACTGAGCCAATGCTGCAATATATTATTAGAAACTCTCATTCACTATAAAAACTTTACTTAATTCTATTTTTTGTTAACAATTACTACTTCCAAGTAACATTTATAAATGAATTATAATTATTTTTATTGATGGAAAAAGACAAATTAGGAAATGTAATTGGTGCCGTTCAAAATATTTTACCCTTCTTAAAAGGATTGGAACTGGCAGTAGGTATAGAAGAAGCCCAAGAATTATTAGTTGATGCTTTAGTTGAAAAACAAGAAAAAGCCGTTACTCTTTCAGGCAGATATTTGTTAAGGTATGCAGTTATACAACATAATGCTCCTTGTCAAGTTTCAGGACTAATAGGAATTCATGTTAAAAATTTATTAGTAGGAAGAATTCAAGATGAAGGGGCCAATTATATCTCTGTTTTCATAAATTCAGAAATTGCTAATCAATTGCCTTATTGTTTTGAAGAAACACTTGAAATGTCTATTGCAAACCCTTTATTAGTTAGAGAGAAAGATAATCATTTCTTTACTTTAAGAGGGTTTTAATAACTTTCCATTTATTTTTCTTAAAAATTTCAGAAAATAATCACTGAAAAATTATAGAAATATTTTTAAACTCAGAGTTTATAAAGTAATTATGTCTAAGGGGTCGATAAGAAGAAGTATTGATGACGAATTCTCCTGGAATCAAAAAAACATAGGAGTAATTGTACTTGGTTTGGGACTTATATTTTTCATATTGAATGCAATTACAATTATCTCGTCAATCCCACATATAATAGAATATAAACTTCCTACTGTAAGTTTTTACATCTCATTATTCAGTTCTGTATCTTTGATGATGTATGCAGCTTACAACATTTACGTAAGTTCTAAATGAAATAGATTTAATTTAATTTTTTTTCAAAAACTGGAACTATTTGTTTTTTTCTTGAAACAACATTTCCCAAATCTGCCAAATTACCATTAATTTTTGCATTAAACAAATTCTTCAATAATTGGCCATCTTCTTCATCAGAAAAAATTGTTGTGTTTTTTTCATTTAAAATATCTACTATGGACAAGAAAATTCCTTTAAGATTATCTTCATGTTTAATCTCTTTCATCTTTTCAATAATTTCATCTTTTCTATTTAATCCATAATTTGGATTTGTTGTTTCCATAACTCCAACCCCATAATTACTACCTCCAAATTCAAATATTTTATAATCAAGTTTTATCAACTTTTCAACATCAATATTTCCTAAGTCACTTTTAGCATTAAACATTTCCAGACTATACTCTTCCAAATCTGAAATTTTTGCTATCTTATTTAACTTTTTACAAATTTCTTTATCTTCTGTAGTTGTTGTTGGTGATCTGAAATACAATGTATCTGAGATAATTCCTGAAATTAAAAGTTCAGCATCAACCTTATTTAATTCAACATTATTCTCGAAAAAAATTTTAGCAACAATACTGCAAGTTGAACCAATTGGCTCAGTTCTGATTTTAATTGGATTTGAAGTGTGAACTTTAAACTTATGATGATCTATAATCTCAACAATATTTAAATTTTCAATATTATCAATACTTTGATCAAATTCGTTATGGTCCATCAATACAATTTTGCTTTCCTCTGCTAAATTATTCTCAAATTTTGGTTCTCCCACATCAAACTTTTTTAATATGAACTTGGTTTCTTGATTCAATTCTCCAAGAACAATTGCTTCATTTTCAATATTCTTCAAATCTAAATACTTAGAATAAACAATAGAGCTAAGTACACTATCAGTATCTGGGTTTTTGTGTCCAAAAACATATATTTTTTCCATAATAAGAAGATAAATAAGTTTATTTTATTAAATTAACGCCTCAGAAAAATTTCTAAATTTTTAATAAATACCAAGCTTAATAAGATTAGAACAACTTTCATTATCTGTTGAATTTGTAGGATGCACTACCCATTCTTTGGTTATATTATTAATTTGGTCCATAAAATTTTCTATATTATAACCTTTATTTATACAGTCATCAAAAATAAAATTATAATATTTTTCACTTGTTATTTGAGAAGTTACACCAGTAAAATTTGACAAAGTAATATTGTATTTTAGATTCCTATTATGATAATCATAAAACAATTTTGATGAATATGACACATTTTTTTTGTAAAATGTATCATTGTAGCCAAATTTGTTAGGATTAACTAAAGTTATATAATTACAACACCCATAACCATATGTGGGATAATTAAAATAATTTTGCTTTACTTGAAAATAATTTAAGTTTTTGTTATGTATTTTCACTTCATCCAAATATCCGTTGTAAAACTCACTAAGATTTCCGTCATTATAATTAACCCCTAAATAAAGTTTGCTTCCTGTTGTGTCTAAGGGATCGCTAAAACTTACATTTCCTGTCCTATTCCCGTTTATGTATATGGTTTTTTGTGTTCCGTCAAAAGTGAGAAGTAAATGATAATTAATCTCTTTTTCAAAATTATATCTGACTTTTAAAGTATTGTTGTTTGAATTATGTTCTGAAAAAAACCAAACGTAACTCTGATTTACTATTTTCACATTCAAAATATCTCCTACTCCTGCATTTTTTGGCAAATCCAATAATGTAAAATTACTTATTGGGGAAACTTTGTCAAATCTAAACCAGAATTCAATACTATACTCGTCTCTATTAGCATTGAAAATATTTTGTTCAATCTCAATATAATCATCTTTCCCGTCAAATTTAATCGCTTTTTTATGCAAACTTTTTTTGTAATCTATAAGTTTTGTTCTTTTCTCGTCAACAATTTCAGATATTTCCCAATTTGTAAGTATTTTGCTAAAAATTCCAATTTCATCAATAGTTCCATTAAAATCTCTTCCAATCTCTATATCTTTGCTAGAATTTAAAAAATTATTAATTGGCCCTCCTTGAGCAACTTCTACTTCATTATACCAAACTACATTGCTCCAGAAACCATTAATCCAGATTTTTCCTTCTTTTGTGTCTCCATTGTATGTTGTAATTATACTTGTCCAGTTCCCTAAGGATATGTTTCTGTTTGAAACAAAAGAATAAAAAGTTCCACCTTGGTGATTTCCAACTTCAAAAACAATTTTTTTATTTCTTGTTTTCAGTGTAATATTTTCATCAGAACTATTTCCATAACTAAATATTGTTTGATTATCTTCATTAGGTTTTACCCAAACAGAGAGACTTAATTTATTAGTATCATTCAGGTTTAACTTTTCTTTTGGAACAATAATATATCCTGCCTTGTTAAATTTACATCCGTATTGATTTGAACCAGCCACACTACAATTTATTGCTCCATTTATTATTGTTCCATTATTATTATAGTGGCTTAAATCATATATTGTGCTTCCATTAATATAGTTTGGTTCAAAATTAAAAGCAAGCCGAGTATTTCCATAATGTTTTCCCAAAGGATTATGAAGTGAATTGTCAAAAACTCCATCTTTGTTTTCATCCAGATTAAAATTCCAGTATCCGAGCACGTCTTTGTATGCACTTCTTGAAATATTCAAGAATCTACCCAAATAACTATTCCCAATCGAATATTCGTAATCAGGCTCTATGTAAATTGAGGTATAGGTGTTTTCAATTGTCTCTATGAATGAGGGCAATGTCCAGTTCCAATCTCCAAGCTCATATTCAGAATGTTTCAAAGGAACTTTTGCTTTTCCCTGTAACATGAATTCAGGATCATCAAGATTGTAAATTGGAACACTAACATAATATTTGTCAATGAAATGCCACGTACTAATATTATCTACTGTTGTAACTTCATATTCACCAAAAACAAGTATTGAAACATAATATGGTTGTTCTTCGTAAATATTAATATTTCTTACTTTGTAACTGAAATTTCCTTTGTAATTTACATAAAAGTCTTGATTAAATCTATCAATAAAATACTTTAGAGTTTTGTTCTCCAAATCTGTCCTATTATTCCCTTCAAACGAACCAAGATACATTCCTTCATACATTAATTTATTGAAATTAGTGTAATTTTGATTAATTAATTCATAATTTCCAGTCTCATTTACATAATGCAAAAGTGAATTTAATGTGCTGTAAAGACTATATGAAGTTGCACTTTTAAGATATGTTTCTTTAAAATATTTGATTTCTGAATCTACAAATTTAATTCTAGATTCTTTGTAAACTGCATCTTTTGTATAATCGTCTCCAGACATGTTAAGGTATATAAAAGCAAAAATAATAATTGATACAAAAAAAGCTAGAAATGTAAATGCAAACCCCTTTTTCGAAATCCTTATGCTATTTTTGTTTACTTCCATATTTTAATTTTTAATGTATAAGGCCCATAATATGTTTGTGTGCTTGAATCAAAACCGAAGATGGTTCTCTGGCTAACTGCAGAAATCGATGCATTTTGAAAAGAGATTTCTCTCCGATTTATTTTTGAATATAAAAGGTGTGGCGGAGCAACTACTCCGTCCTCTACAAGAATAAATTCAAAATTCATTTGCCTGTCTAAGAAATTATATACAAAATTCTCTGTCAAATTTTTTGCGTATTCAGTTTCTCCGTTTTTATAAAATTCTCCTACTTGTTGCGCTACTGTATTATGTATGTTCCTAATTTTTCCTTGAATAAACATTTCCCTAATTTCTTCACTATTTAAAGAGTTAATTTTGGTGTTTGTAAATCCGTCTAAGATTCTTTTGTTCAAATCATATATATCTACATTATGGTTTACATTGATATAATATGAAAAA